>JBKHBQ010000133.1:0-10646 GCA_046542305.1 Bacteroidales bacterium | reverse complement strand
TATTTGCATCATATGGGGCAAATATTCCATGAACACTTTATTCAACAGGTTTGTGGAAAAGAATCTACAAACCACAAATACTGTAACCGATCCAACCACAGGTATCACGAACAGTACTGCTGCATGCTGGCTGTTGACTTACCTGCAAAAACTTATTTTCAGCACTAAACACCGGCAAAAACCTGCAGGCAAAATAAAAATACGCGTAAAGGGGGCAGGTGAAAATTGCCGTTTGTTGGCATGGTATTTTCCATTTTAAGCAACAGAAAAACACAAACAAGGAATAAGATTATGGTAGAAGACAGTTTTAGTATTGGCGGACGCTGGAATCACATCAGAACCCGCCTCAAAGAAAAGTACCCTTTCCTTAACGAAAATGATTTAAGCTACAAGGAAGGTGAGGAAGAAATGTTCATCGGCCGTTTGCAACGCCGCCTGGGCGGTGCGAAACGCGAAAGAATTATCGAAATGATCAAGACACTTTAACACCGGATGCCTTACCACGGGATCATGTGAAAAAATTACCCGGTAGATTTAAATCGGGGGTTGCAATCAGCATATGGTAAAACCGGCCGTTTTTCCCACCCGCCGAGCGGGAGCGCAAAGCGGCCATTTTTTTATCCGATCAGCTTGCTGAAGGTTTTTGCGTTTTCGGGTGCGTAAGCTTTAAAATCGTTGTTGAAGTAAGTATACACCTGCGAGGGATTGAGCTTCCTGATCTTTTCCACCCACTGCTTCAATTCCTTTTCGGAGTAATGATGACGGTACCAGTTTTCTCTGCCGTGAAACCGCATGTACACCCGATCGGTGGTTTTTACGGGTTCATCGCTGAGCTCATCGGGCGCCGAAATAATGCAAAACGTCACCTGGTTTTTTTTCAGCACCTCATACACCTCTTCGTCCCACCACGAGTTGTGCCTGAATTCCATCACATTGTTAAAATCAGGGCTGAGGGCTTTGCAAAATTCCTTTAATTTTTCCACATCCTTATGCTGGTTTCCGGGAAGCTGCCAGAGAATGCACCCCAGTTTGCCTTTTAGTACCCTGGCCAGGTCATAGAATTTCTTAACGGGTTCTTTGGCGTCATTCAGCTTTTTCTGATGGGTTACATACCGGCTGCCTTTCAGGGTGAATTTAAAATTGCCGGGTACGCGGTGGTACCAGTTTATCAGCGTTTGCTCCTTAGGCAGGTTATAAAAAGTGGCATTAATCTCCACACTGTCGAATTTTTCGGCGTAATATTCCAACCATTCCTTTTTGGGAATATCTTCGGGGAAGAACGCGCCCACCCAATGGTCGTAATTAAAACCGGAACATCCAGTATAGTTTCTCATAGGCTTATTTTTTTTGACATTTCGAACAGATGTAGGTACCTCTGCCATTGACGGTAATTTTTTTGATTTTTCCGTTGCACACCGGGCAATCTCTTCCTTCGCTGCGGTTGGCAAGCAGGTAATCGTCGGGGAGTTCCTCGGGGCGCGCCCCATGCTTAATGGCAATGCGCATCACCCGCCGCATGGTGTTGTAAAGCGATTTCAGGCTGTCTTCGTCAAGGGTGCTGATGTCGGTTTGTGGATGAATTTTTTCCTGGAAAAGGATTTCATCAGCATAGATGTTCCCGATCCCCGACACCTTGTGCTGGTCCATCAGCGCATTTTTAATGCTGCCTTTCTTTTTGCCCATCAGCCTGATAAAGTCTTCCCATTTTATTTGCAATGCATCTTCGCCCAGCGCATGAGCTTTGATGAAATCATCGATATCTCTGGCGATTTCAATCTTTCCGAGTTTACGTTTGCTGATGTATGCCAGGGCATGGTGATTTTTAAATTTCACCACAAGCTGGGCATATTCGGGGGGATCGCCGCCATTATGATAATATTTCAGCGATCCGGTCATGCCGAAATGCAATACCAGCCAACTGCTGTTGCACTTAAGCAACAGGTATTTTCCCTTGCGCCGGCTTTCTGAAAAGAATTCCCCTTTCAGGGATTTGGAGATGATCTGTTTGCTGGATTTCAGCAAGCGCTCGTCGAAATACTCGATTTCGGCAATTTTATGGTTCAGGGCGTGCCTTGAGGCATACTGCCTGAACACTTCAACATCCGGTAATTCGGGCATAACAATAAGGTTTAGTGTTAAGAAAACGCATTGTTGAATTTTTTCAGGGTTGTGCCGATGCTGTAACTGTGCCTGCTCATGTCGTTCCAGGGATCTTCCTTTGCCGACAACCTCCTGAATACATTTTTATAGGTAAATTTTTGGGCGCTCATATCGCTTTTGCCGGCCTCGTCCCAATTGAGCGGCACAGCAACAGGCGCACCTTTACGGGCACGCATGGCATAGGGAGCCACGGCAGTTTGCCCGTAGGCATTACGCAGGTAGTCCAGAAAAAGCCGTCCCCTGCGTTTATCTGTTCGGGTTTCGGTGGTGTATTTGTCGGGATGCTGATCGGCAAGGTACACGGCCACTTTTTTGGCAAATTCCCGGGCAGCCTCAAAATCATCCTTACCATCGAGCGGCACCACCACATGCATGCCCTTCGATCCGGTGGTCATCACATACGACTTCATATCAAGCTCATCGAAAATCTTTTTCAAATCCTTGGCGCCATCCTGCACCAGGTCGAAGTTTTCCTTTGGCGGATCCAGATCGAACACCAGCCGGTCGGGCTTTTCCAGATTTTTACGGGTACTCAGCCATATGTGGGGCGTAATGCAGGCCTGATTAACCAGATACAACAGAGTGGCTTCATCGTTGCACATTACCATCTGCCGGCTTCCCTCACCGCGCAGCTTTACCTTTACGGTTTCGATCCAACCGGGAAAATAATCCGGCTCATCCTTTTGATAGAAATCCTTTTGATGAATGCCGTTAGGATAACGGTGCATCACCAGCGGGCGGTCTTTCAGGTAGGGTAAAATATACCCTGCCATACGTTCGTAAAAATCCACCAGATCTTGTTTTGTGAGTCCGGCATCCGGAAAAATTTCCTTACCGGGATGGGTGATGTCGATGGTATGCCCGTTTTTTTCGATCCTGCTCATGATGATGGAACCTCCATATTTACGTCTTTTGCTTTTTTATCGTCTCTCAGGCCGATGTAGCTCGGATGCCTGAGCTTGTGGTCGCCTGTCCATTCGGTAAACTGAAACTGCCCCACCAGTTTTGGCGTCAGCCAGTGAATGTCGGGCTTATCCTCCACTTCCTCATCAAAGGGCGGGGTTTTGCGTTCGAGCGGTTTCATTTTGTTGTAAAGCATTTCGAGCGTTTCGTCGTCGTAGCCTGTGCCTACTTTGCCTGCGGATTTCAGCTTATCGTCCTCGTAAAAGCCTACGATAAGCGCTCCGAAATACTCGCGCTCACCACCGGGGTCGGTATAGCCGCAGATGATCAGTTCCTGCTGGTTTTCGCATTTGAACTTCAGCCATTTTTTGCTCCGGCTGTGTACATATTTACTGGTGGCATCTTTGGCAATGAGGCCCTCCCAGTTTTTGCCGCATGCTTCCTTCAGGTATTTTTCACCTTCTTTAATGCGATGACCTGTAAACCGGATCACCTTTTGATCCGAAAGATCCAGCGCCTCTGTCAGCACCGACTTTCGATGCCGCAGTTCCATGCCGGTTAAGTCGTAGCCGTCGAAATGCAGGATATCGAAAACATAGAAATACACCTTCACCGATTCGTCGGCCTTTTCGCGGTGCATCCGGTTTTGTAGTTTCGAGAAACTCGTCACCTCGCCTTCGAAGGCCACAATCTCGCCGTCGACCACAAAATCTTGCTTTTGTTGTTTAAAAGCTTCCGAAATTTCGGGATACTGATCGTTAAGTTCCTTTTTGTTGCGCGACATCAACCGTACTTCTTTTCCTTTTTTGAAAACCAGGCAACGCTCGCCATCGAGTTTTCGTTCGAAAATCCAGTTGTCGCGCGAGAATCGCTCATGGGTAAGTATGGCCAGCATGGGTGATGTCCATTCGGGCTGATCCTTTTTCTTCAGATTGTCACGGGCTGCATCAGGCAATGCTTTCAATATCTTATTCATCACCCCTCCTTGTCTTTCATTTTCTTTTCCATCTCTTTTATCGTCAGGTCGGAAAGGATGGATTTGGGTTCGCTGCTCACCGGATTGCGGCGGGCATCGGCCTCGTCATCCTTCATTTTTTTAAACAGCCACTTGTTGTCATCCTTTTTGCCGGTACGGATGAGCACGTAGCCGCCTTTCAGTTTTTTGCCTTCAAGCCATACTTCCACTTTCCCGTCGTCGAAGGATTCGCTCATCGTTTTTTTGTCGTCCTCCTTTTCCGCTCTCAGGTTGCGGTAAGTTCCGCCATCCCATACAATCACGGTTCCGCCGCCGTACTCATCCTCCGGGATGGTGCCTTCAAAATCCGCATATTCGAGCGGATGATCCTCGGTGTTTACCGCCATCCGCTTTTCAGAAGGATCGGTGGAAGGACCTTTGGGAATGGCCCAGGATTTCAGCACATCATCTATCTCCAGCCTGAAATCGTAGTGCAGATTGCTCGCGTCATGCTTCTGAATAACAAATCGCGGTTTTCCGGAGCTTTGCTTCTTTCCGCCTCCGGGTTCGGTGGTTTTTTTAAAGTCGCGCTTTTTCTGATATTCGTTCAGTTTATTTTTATCAATATCTGATGGATTTTTTTTTGACATTTTTTTCTCCTTTCACTTTCATCAGCGGATTACCGTCCTCACATCTGTGTAATTTTTAGCAATTTATATGTAAGAATTTTCACACCTCTAAGCAAAATACCCACACCATTGCGTATGCCCAGACGATTCCGGCGTTACCCCGGCCAACGGGCGGCATCAGGATACCATAATGGCAAAAAGAGTGCCGACTACCTGCGTACCTTCCAGGGTGAAAAACAGCTCCAAAGCCGGATTGCCTTGTTTGGGGCAAGCACCGGTTCTGCTTTTAAAGAATACGGATATTACTCAAAGCTTCTCTGCATCTTCGTAATTCTCATTTTCAGTTCATATTTTTTAATAATCAATCAAAATCAATTCTTCAGTTTTCGACGGAGAAACTGTGCATTGATGGCTACGGCCACCGTACTCAGGCTCATCAGGATGGCACCTACGGCAGGATTGATCATGATGCCGGCCCAGAACAACACACCGGCACCCAGCGGGATAGCCACCACATTATAGGCTGTGGCATAGATCAGGTTCTGGATCATTTTTTTATGGGTTTGCTTACCGAATTCGATCAGCTTAACCACATCGGCCGGATCGCTTTCCACCAGCACGATATCGGCGGTTTCGGCAGCCACGTCCGTTCCCGATCCAATGGCAATGCCCACATCGGCCTGAGCAAGCGCGGGGGCGTCGTTTACTCCGTCGCCGGCCATGGCTACGAATTTCCCTTCGTTTTGCAGTTCCTTAATTTTATCCTGCTTTTTATCAGGCATCACATTCGCAAAATAGCCTTCCAGATCGAGTTCCTTCGCAATACTTTTGGTAACGGTTTCATTATCGCCGGTAAGGATATAGCAGTCGATTCCCATTTCCTTCAACTGCTTTACGGCATCCTTCGAGGTTTCCCTCAGCTTATCGCTCAGGGCAATAAATCCGGCAGCTTTATCATCTATCAGCACATAAACCAGGGTTTCCGTTTCTTCGGGTTCCTGCTTGTCATCGATGTTGATGTTGTTTTTTCCCAGATAAGCCGGGCTTACGATCTTCACCTCCTTTTCATCCACCTTCCCTTTAATTCCTTCGCCGGTGAGATTTTCCACATCACTGGCATCCGGCACATCGATTTCTTCTTCTTCGGTTTTCTTTACAATTCCGGTGGCAATGGGATGCTCGGATTCTTTTTCGAGGGCGGCGGCAAACTTGAGGATGTCGTTTTTATCATGATCGCTATTTAGCGCCTCATAACGTGAAACGCCGTATTCGCCAAGGGTGAGGGTTCCGGTTTTATCGAAAACAACAGCACTGATCTTTCTTGAATTCTCGAAACTGGTGCGGTTGCGGATCAACAATCCGTTTTTGGCAGATACCGATGTAGAAATGGCTACCACCAGCGGAATGGCCAGCCCCAGCGCGTGCGGGCAGGCGATCACCATCACGGTGACCATGCGGGTGAGGGCAAAATTAAAATCCCGGCCCACCATCAGCCAGGTGGCCAGCGTAATGCTTCCTACACCAATGGCCACAATGGTCAGCCAGAACGCAGCCCGGTCGGCCAAATGCTGGGTTTTCGATTTCTGCTCCTTGGCCTTTTGCACCATGTCGATCACCTTAGAAAGATAGGAGTCGTCGCCGGCATTCTTTACTTCGATCTTTAATGAGCTGTTGCCATTTACTGATCCGCCAACTACTTCATCATTTTTTTTCTTTTCCACAGGCTTGGCCTCGCCGGTCACCACAGATTCGTCAACAGAAGATTTTCCTTCATAAATCACCCCATCGGCAGGGATTTTCTCGCCGGGTTTTACGAGCAGCTTGTCGCCTTGGTTGATTTCGCTGGTTTTGATGTCCTCGGTGCCCGAATCCTTGATGCGATGGGCCGTATCGGGCATTAGTTCCATCAATTTGCCGAGCGCGCCGGATGCCCTCATCACCGACTTCATCTCAATCCAGTGCCCGGCCAGCATCACCACCACCAGGGTAGCCAGCTCCCAGAAAAACGGCTGCCCCGGCAATCCGAAAACGGTAGCCGAGCTGTATACAAAGGCTACCGTAATTGCCAGGGCGATCAGGGTCATCATGCCCGGCTGTTTTTGTTTCAACTCATCCACCATACCTTTCAAAAAAGGCCAGCCTCCGTAAAAAAACAGGATTACCGCCAGACCGAAGATCACATATTTGCGGCCCGTAAATTCAAGCTCATAGCCAAACCAGTCCTGAATGGTACTGCTGAAAAGCAGAAGTGGAAGGGTAAGAATCAGCGATATCCGGAAGCGCCGCCGGAAATCTTCGGCCATATGTCTGTGATGATCGCCATGATCATGATCTTCGTGGCTTTTATGCTCCTTGCCATGATCATCATGGTTGTGCTGTTGATGTTTTTTTTGACCTTCGTCAGCGTTGGAATGCTGCTCTTCCTTGTTTTTATTCATCACAATAGTTTTATTAAATCCCGGTAGAATACCGGGAAAACTGTGCCAGCCGGGTTCTTACTGTTTATGGTGAGATAGCAGGTAAGGAGAAATTTTCGGGAAACAGCAGGAGCGGCAAATGCTTCTGAAACGCTATGGTGTTCCATCTTTTTCAGAAAAACAAATGTACCCTTCACTTCGGGTTCAAATACCCCCAGCACAGAAGGCAGCTCACTTTGGCCGAAGGATGTGCATTTTTATCAACAGGCTGGGAATTTAAGTTCACAGCTATTTGCCTGATTTGCGACGGATCAGCTTGTAAAGTTCACCCAGCCAGAATACCGACGATGCCAGCAGTGTGATGACGATAAAGTCGAGGGTGCCGATGGGCGAAAAGTGCAGCAGATCCTGCATAAAGGGCAGACTAACCGCGCCAAACTGCAGGATGATGGATGCTACAAAGGCAATATTGACCCATTTGTTGCCAAATATTCCAATCTCGAAAGCCGAATGATTCAGCGAGCGCATATTAAATGCATTAAAAATCTGGGTCATGGCGTTGGCAATAAAAGCCGCCGTCCGCGCTTTTTCCACACCACCGGGCAGGTAATGGCCGAAGGCAAGGATGGCAAGGGAAACCATCACCGGAACAATAATTAACAGGTAGGGCAGTATCTGCCGGTTCAGGATGCGCTCCTTCTTATCGATCGGTTTGCGGTTCATCATATCGCCATGACCGGGTTCGGTGGCCAGGGAGATATCCATGATGCCGTCGGTCACCAGGTTGATCCAAAGGATTTGTGTGGCCAGCAATGGGATGGGATACCCCAGCGCAATGCCGGTGATGAGCACTGAGGCAGAGGCAAAGTTGGTGGTGACCAGGAAAAAGCTGGTCTGCCGCAGGTTTTGAAAAACGATGCGGCCTTCATGAACGGCGGCCACTATACTGGCAAAATTGTCGTCGGAAAGGACGATCTGTGCGGCGTCTTTGGCCACATCAGTTCCTTTCTGCCCCATAGCAATGCCCACGTCGGCACGTTTTAGCGCAGGGGCATCGTTTACCCCGTCGCCGGTCATGCCTACCAGATGACCTTTTTCCTGCAGGTGTTCGGCGATCTTGAGCTTGGTCTCAGGATCCACGCGGGCAAATACATTTACCTTTTCCACGGCTTTATCAAAATCCTCATCACTTAGCTCGTTCAATTCCTTGCCTTCCATCGACAGAGGAAAATCACCCTTTTTTTCATCTTCGCGTATTATGCCGACTTCGCGGGCGATGGCGGCAGCGGTTTTCTTGTGGTCGCCCGTTACCATCACCACACGGATACCGGCGCGGCGGCATTCTTCCACAGCCCCTTTTATTTCCGGTCGTGGGGGATCGGTTAAGCCTACAATCCCTGCAAATACCAGGTGTTCCACCATGTCCGCATCTGCCTGATCAGCATCAACATCTTCCTTATATGCCAGCGCAATCACCCGCATGGCATTGTCGGTCCATGCTTCAATCTGCTCCTTAACCTTTTTCATGCGGTCGTCGTTAAACTCCTCCGCACCATCTTCCTGAAGAATTTTATCTGACTTTTCAAGCAGCACCTCCGGGGCTCCCACCACGAACAATTCTTTCTTCCCTTCTTTCTCAACGAGGGAGGCCCTGAACTTTTGCTCCGAATTAAATGGCAAATCATCGAGCACTTCGTATCCGTTTCCATTCTTTTCCTTTCGCGCAAGCACCAGCAACGCCTGCTCGGTGGGATCACCCGAAACCTGCACCTTCTCATCACCGTTCTCATCACCGTTCTCATCCTCCTCCTCATCCTCCTCTTCATTCTCATTCTCATCCTTCCCGTTTTCCTCGATGGAAGCCTGGTTGCAATGTCTGGCAATGGCAAGTATTTTTTGAAGCGCGGGTTTGTCTTTTGGCTCAACTTTTTCTTCATCCTGTGAAAAATCTCCATCCAACTGATGCCCTTCACCTCCCACTTCGGTTTCCTCTCCGGCGGTAAAAATGTTTTTAACGGTTAATACGCTTTGGGTGATGGTTCCGGTTTTATCGGTAAGGATCACCGATACCGAGCCGAGCATTTCGGTAGCTGTAAACTCGCGGATAATGGCATTTCGTTTGGCCATGCGATTGGCGCCGATAGCCAGCACAATGCTGATAACCGCAGGGAGTCCTTCAGGAATACTCGACACCAGGACAGCTATGGTAACCAGTAAGATATTCTGAAAATCGAAATCGCGGAGAAAATACCCAAGCGCAAACACAATGATGGATGAAGCGATGGCAACGCCGGCCATTACTTTTCCAAGCCGTGCGGTTTTTTTCTTAAAATTGCTGTCGGTGGTTTTTACCTCACTAAGTGCTTTGGCGATCTTGCCGATCTCTGTTTGTTTGGCCGTGGCCGTAACCACAGCAGTTACCGATCCGCGCGAAATGTGGGTTCCCTTGTAGATCATGTTGGTGCGGTCGGCCAGGGGCGTTTCTTCATCCACAGGTTCGGTATCCTTGTCGATGGGCATGGATTCGCCGGTGAGGGAAGCTTCCACCGTAGTGAGGTTCTTGAATTTGATGATGCGGGCATCGGCCGGCACACTGTCGCCTTCCTGCAGTACCAGGATATCACCGGGGACGATCTCAGTGGCAGAGATTGACTTTTGTTCGCCATCGCGCCGGACAGTGGTTTTGGTGGAAACCATTTTCTTAAGAGAGAGGATCGCCTTTTCGGCACGGTACTCCTGTACGAATCCAATGATGGCATTAATGATAATCACGCCGATAATCACATATACATCGGTCATTTTATCGGCCCAAAAAGCAATACCGGCGGCAATGACCAGGATTAGCACGAGAAAGTCCTTAAACTGTTTCAGGAAAAGCTTAATGGGATTAGTCCCTTTTTTACCCGGCAATTCATTTTTGCCGTATTTTTCCTGCCGCTTTTTAATCTCATCTTCCGAAAGGCCATCTTCTTTAGCCGACAGCATTTCCATGACCTTATCGGCGGACTTATCAAAATATGTTTGCTTGTTGTTCTCTGCCATTGTTGTTCATTTGGTCTGATTATGGCTTCGCCGTGATTTGCTGCGCGTTATTGGCTTCGAAAAACATTTCCCGGGAAAACGCGAGATCACCTTATCGCCTAATCGCATTATCGCATTATCGCCTCATCGCCCTATCGCATTATCGCCTCATCGCCCCAACACCTCATCGCCTTATTGCATTATCACCCTATCGCATTATCGCACTATCGCCTTGTCGGATTGTCAGCACTATCACCTTGTCAAATTGTCGCTTCATCGCCATCACTCCGCCTTCACAATATTCTTAATCCCCATGGCTACCGCATCGGGGTTGAACGAAATGCTGTTGATACCCTGTTTAACGAGGAATCGGGCAATTTCGGGGAAGTCGCTGGGTGCCTGACCACACAGACCGATTTTTCGTTTGGCTTTTCTTGCGCCTTTTATGGCCAGTTCGATCATTTTCAACGGCGCCGGGTCCTGTTCGTCGAACAGGTCGCTTACTTCGGCCGAATCGCGATCGAGGCCGAGGGTGAGCTGGGTAAGGTCGTTGGAGCCGAT
>JBKHBQ010000132.1:0-10781 GCA_046542305.1 Bacteroidales bacterium | reverse complement strand
CGAAGCAGTTTTTATGGGTTTGCTGATCTCCCTCAGCAGTACGGTCATTGTGCTTAAGCTTCTGCAGGAGCGCGGTGAATTTATCAGCCCGCATGGCCGCACCTCCCTTGGCATCCTCATCTTTCAAGACATTGTGATTATGCCGATGATCCTGGTGCTTCCTTTTCTGGCGGGAAATTCGGCGGGTGAACAAGCCTCGGTCCTGGAGATCATCATCAAGGTGGTGGCGGTAATTCTGATGGTTTTTATCGGAACAAAATACCTGGTTCCCAAAATGCTGTACCATGTAGCCCGCACCAGGAGCCGCGAACTTTTCCTGCTAACCATTATCGTTGTGGCTCTGGCAGTGGCCTACCTTACGTATATTGCCGGTTTGTCGCTGGCGCTGGGTGCCTTCCTTGCCGGACTCATCATTTCAAAATCGGATTACAGCCAACAGGCATTCGGCAATGTGCTTCCCTTTCGCGATGTGTTTACCAGCTTTTTCTTTGTGTCCATCGGCATGTTGCTCGATGTGGATTTCCTCATCAGCAAACCTGTGATTATCCTGCTCATTGCCCTGAGTGTGATCATCATCAAATCGCTTATTGCCACAGCGGCAAGCCTGGCGCTGGGATTTCCGCTGCGTACGTCGCTGCTGGTGGGGCTAACGCTGAGTCAGGTAGGAGAATTTTCGTTCATTCTCTCGCGCGAGGGGCAGGACCTGGAACTGATCTCCGACATCAATTATCAGCTCTTCCTCGCCGTATCGGTATTGACCATGGCGGCTACACCTTTTATTATAGCAGCCGCGCCGAAAATTGCCGGTTTGGTTTTGCGGCTTCCTTTGCCTGTGAAACTGGTGAGCGGCCTAAAGCCCTCACTGGGAGAAGAAGAAGATGAAGAAATCAAGGAAATGCGCGACCACCTTATTATAATCGGTTATGGGGTGAATGGCAGAAATGTGGCCAGGGCTGCCAGATTTGCCAATATTCCCCATAAAGTGATCGAGCTGAATGCTGAAACGGTAAGGAAGGAACGTGAAGCCGGTGAGCCCATTTTCTTCGGGGATGCCACCCAGGAGGTGGTGCTGGAGCATGCAAGCATCAAACATGCACTGGTTCTGGTGATCACCGTGCCGGGATCTGCTGATGTACGCAGGATTACACAGGTGGCAAGGAAGATGAACCCGCACGTTCACATCATCATCCGTACGCGTTTTCTCGAAGAAATGGCTGATCTGTACCAGCTTGGCGCCGACGAGGTGATACCCGAGGAATTCGAAACATCTATTGAAATATTTACCCGTGTACTGGCAAAATTTCTCATCCCCAGGGAAGAAATAGAAAAGCTCACCGCGGCCGTGCGTTCAGATGGCTATGAGATGTTCAGGAGCCTGTCGGTAGTGCAGGGCGATTATAAGAACCTGCATGTGAAAGTGCCCGATATACATATCAATACAGTGCATGTCTGCAGTCATGCTCCGGCAGTGGGAAAAACCCTCGGGGAACTGGAAATGCGAAAGGTAAACCTCCTGGCTGTTAGCAGAAACGGACAAACCTATACCAATCCCGGTCCCGATTTTACGGTCAGGGAAAACGATATTTTGTTCTTTCTTGCCTCAAGTTTAAGGTTAAACGAAATCATGGACATGTTCAGGTCGCCGGAGGATAAAGAATGCTAAATCTGCGTTTACTAAGTTATGACCCGAATGGCTTTGGGGGGAATTTCAATTCCTGCAAATTCAGGAGTGCTTTCAGATAAAAAACTGTCCGTTATCACCGATAGTTTAATGCCGATATCAACCGTAATTTCCATGCGGCTGTGGTAAGGTGAGGCATAAAGAATTTCTGCCGCGAAGAAATTGGGAGTGCCTGCTTTTGCTTCTTTATGGATAACGATTTGGCTGCTGTTGATAAGCACGTGGAATTCCTCTGGCAACGTATGATGTGGCATAATTTCAAGCGCTGTTCTATTGCCTGCCAATATCTTATTCTTACCAATCGCGCAAGCCCTGAAATAGTTTTTAAAGCCGCAAAATCTGGCGATAAACTCATTTCCCGGCTTAGAGAAAACTTCTGCAGTAGTGCCGGTATCGAGCAGGTGGCCGCGGTGCATTACGCCCACATGACTGGCCAGCGATACGGCTTCTTCGTAGTCGTGGGTAACATGAATAATGGTTTGGCCCTTGCGGTTCAGTTTTCGCAGCAGTTCCTTCAGGGCATCCTTTTGCATGGTATCCACCGACGAAAGCGGCTCGTCGAGCAGAAGCACCTGCGGATCGGAGGCCAGGGTGCGGGCAAGAAGCACCCGTTGCAGTTCTCCGCCTGAAAGCCCCCCGGGCGTTCGGTGCAGCAGGTTGTCAAGAAAGAGTTGTCGCGAAAGCTCATCTATTCTTCTATCAGCATCCGTTTTGGACTTTTTCTGTGGCTTCAACGCATAGCGGATGTTGTTCCTTACGGTGAGATGAGGGAATACCGTATTATCCTGAAATACCAGTCCGATACTTCTTTTGCCGGTAGGAAGGCAGGTGATATCTTTTCCGTTGAGGAATATCCTGCCGCTGTCGGTCGGGGTGATGCCGGCGATGGATTCGAGCAGCACCGATTTTCCCGATCCGGAAGGCCCCAGTAAGATAAAATAGTCCCCCTGATTTACCCCGAAACCAATGTCCTTAAGGTGAAAATCACCAAGCCTTACCGACAGATCCTCAACCTTTAGCATGATGATCCTCCCTTACCAGCATTCTTAAAATGATAAAAAACAGCAGGCATACACCGATGAAAAGTACGGCGACCGGCCGTGCATAATCCAGCCCGAATGCACCAAACCGTTCGAAGATCAGGATGGGCGTGATCATGGGATGATAGGCCACGATGATTACGGCGCCGAACTCGCTCATGCCGCGGGCAAACATCAGGATCAGGCCCGAAAGGATGCTGCGCCAGGCCAGTGGCAGCGAAATGGTAAAAAACACCCGCCGTGGACTGGCGCCCAGATTCAGGGCAGCCTTTTCAAGCCGCTCGGGCACTTCGCCGAATCCATCTCTTGCGGCATTCACCAGGAATGGAATGCTTACGAAAGCCATGGCAGCCATAATGCCGGCGGGGTGTCCCACGAAATCGAAACCAAATTCAGAAGCGACCCGCCCGGGCCACGATTCTCTGGAAATGACTCCCAATACTGCAATTCCGGCGGCAGAGTGGGGGATGACTACCGGCAGGTCGATCAGTCCCTGTACCAGCCGCTTTAACCTGAATTGCTTCCGGGCAAGCAGGTAGGCCAGCGGAATGGCACCGATGCTCATGATAAGTGTCGCCAGCATGGAAGTCCAGATGGTGAGCCAGATGCTGGCACTCACTTCTTCGTCCTGCGCCGTTTCGAAAAGTGTATCCGGATTGGTTTCGAGCACCATACCCAGGAGCGGCGCAAGAATGAACAGCAGTACCAGCCCGCCCATCAGGGTGAGCAGCATCCTGAAAATACCCGTTCGCCCGGATACACTTTTGCTCATCTTATTTGTAATTTTCGAAATAGATGCCACTTACTGATTTAATGGCCCGGTCGGAGAAAAAGTCACAAGCCGGAAACAACCGGAAACGTCCGCCGTCGCGATTTTCAGGATCAAATATAAGCAATACTTCGCTCTGGTCGTTTCGGTTGAAAATCTCCGAATAGCTGTAAACCCCGCGGTAGCCGTCCCGGGCCGCCACAATCATGTATCCTGTCCTGAGGTTTTCTGATGAATAGTCTATATGTCCTTCGAGCAGATTTTTCAGCATCTGACCGGTGAAGGGCGTGGTGCTGTGGATTCCCCTGCCGCGTCCGTAGAAAATGGTTTCGTAGGTGATGTCGGGAATTCCGGCAGGCGGAGTTTCAATGGTGCGGATTTGTTCCTCTCCTGAAAAAATATCTATCTGCTCCGCGTACATCGGCGACATGCCTTTGTTCACCCTGAATTCGCGCGGCGCCGATACTACTGTGATCTTTACCGGCTTCTCAAGGTTGCGGGCGGTGATCAGGTCGTGATTTACCACAAGCTTCGCGTTTTCGGGCAAAGGCCAAAGTTCCTTGGTTTTGCTCGGGACAATGCGCATTACTTCGGTGGCGATAAGAATGCCATGTAGATAATTCGGATAATAAATCTCGCCCCAGCTAAAGATAGCCTGCTCACCGCCTTCATTCTCAACTACTACAAATAAGTCGATGATGGGTGCAAAGGCATCTTTATTAGCTTTGTCGAGCAAGCGATTGTTGAGGATGTCGAATAGTGAATAGCCATTGTAGCGATATGCGCCGATAAATTTATTGCCCTCGCCGTCGAGTTCAGCTTCCTTCACGATTATGGTACGCAACGGAAGGGAAGCTAAATCCACAGACCCCGGATTTTCAATTTCACCGGTTACCTCCAGTGGAAACTGCTTAAGCCTGAATACTTCTTCGTTGTCATAAAAGTTGTTGGTGCGTTCGGTGCTGTCGGTCGCGTGTTGGTGTTGTGCCGCCTCATCATTTCCTGAAGGCTGATTTTTACAGGAAATCAGGGCTATGATGCCCAGCAGAAAGAAGATCTTTTTCATGAATCATTAATTTTGTTAAAAGCGTTATGAATAGGTATGCATATCCGGTGCAAAGAAAATGAATTTACCTTTATCGGAGCCAACTATTTTGCAGCGGTTTCGGCTGGTAAGGCAAAGTTTTGCAATGAAGCGGGAATTTGATGATAGGTTTCCGAGGGCGCGGGAATTACGGAATGTTGCCCGTTTTGCCCGAGGATTTTCTGACCCTTTTCCGGGTGCAGCCAAAAACGGACGAACCCGAGGGCCACATCAGGATTGGGCGCATTTTTGGGGATGGTAAGCCCGTATACCATCGATTCGCCATACTGTACAATGGAATCTCCGGGTGTTTTGCCGATGATTTTTACGCTGGCATTTTGGTACCAGTCATCAAGGTTTCCATTGGCCAGATTCACGGAATCGGGCAGTTCGAGAAACCGAAGGCCGTGCTGGATGGCCACCGACCGGTACAGGAAAATGTAATCGATGGTTTGGGTTTCGAGCAGGGCCAGCAGGTCGGTTTCCTTGGGGCGAATGTACCTGGTGTCTTTATCCAGCAGCTTTTCGCTGAATCCCGGAAGATCGTAAAATCTGTCGGCGAGCCGCGCGGTGAGCACCGTTCTGTAGCCGCATGGATCAGAATCGGGGTCGGAACGTCCGTAACGTACTTCCTCCCTCATCAGAATCCGGGGCCAGTTGTCAGCATTGATAGAATCGCTGTATGCTGAATGTTCGGTGTACACCAGTGCCATTTGGTTGCTGGCGAATTTTAGGTTCCAGTCGGCGTGTGATGGAATAAGGAATTTATCGATCACCTTGTAATCCGCCGAAAGCATTACATCGCAGGGGCGGTTCAGGTCGGTGATCTTGCGCGCGCAATCTACGCTTCCCGCAGCTTCGGCCAGTATTTCAACTCCCGGATTTTCCTTTTCGAAGGCGGCCTTGACCTCCTTTACCGGAACCGATAAACTGCCTGCATGGAATATTACCAGTTGTTGGGAATCCTCACGGCTTACGTGATTTCTACAGGAATGGAATAAAATGACAGGAAACAGAAACAGGAAAAGAAAGGAGGCTTTTTTCATGTAAGTAAGATTTATGAAAAAAAGATCAGGATCAATAATTTCCCTGCCGGAGAATGGTTACCGAGCCCCTGAAAACATCTGTTCCGAAATAACCCTCGGCACGCAGCACATAAAAATAAACCCCGTCCCTCACGTTATCGCCGTCCCAGTTGCTTTGATAATCATTGCTGCTGAACACCTTCTTTCCGTAACGGTTAAAAATGTGGATTTCGGATCTGATATAATTTTCCAGTTCCTCGATTACAAACAGATCGTTAGTTCCATCACCGTTCGGGGTGAATACGTTCGGGATAATAAGGTCAACAGGTTTAATATCTATTTTCATGGTTACCGAATCCACGCATTCGTCGCTGGTGGTGTACTTTAACCATACATCGTATTCCCGGACCATGTCGAACACCTTTGTGGGGTTCTCCTCCTGTGAATAGGTGCTGTCGCCGAAATTCCAGATGGGGTTGAATATCTGAATGCTGTCGATGGAATTGTTTTCATACGAAAATTTGACGACGGGGTTTTTAATGAAGATGTCCTCTTCCGGATCTTTTATGATTTCCACTTCAGGCAGGTCGAACACCTCTACCATGAGGCTGGTGTCGCGGGTGCAAAAGTCATCGGTCACCTCGATCACATACTCCGATTCACAAAGGCCGAAGGCAATGGAGTCGCGGGTTTGACTGCCCGGCACGTTGGGCCACTCGTAGCTGTAGGGGCCTGTGCCGCCCGAAACGATCACTTCCATCTGACCAATGCAGGTGCCCGGGCATCCCATGTTGATCTGGTTTACCTGATCAAAATGGATGCGCGGATACAGCCAGATCTGGGCACTGTCGACGCAGGTGATGATGTTGTTGCTGTCGCTCACATGAACGTATACAGTAGTGGTATCACGTTCCGGGAATACATCAACGCAGGCTGCAGTGTCGTGTTCAATTATCAGGTCAGGATCGTTGGATGTCCATTTGTATTTCAGGGTATCCGGTTCAACGCACAACAATACCGAATAGCTGTAACAGCTCTGGATGGTATCGAGTTGAGGAATGGTGGCGTTCATCATAAAAACAAATGTGGAATCCTCAATCACCTCCATCTCATCGTTGGTTACCAGTACGTTGTAATAGCCGTTTTCATATACCCAGATGGTCTGGGTTTGTTCGTTGGTGTTCCATAAATAGCTGATGAAACCCTCGCCGGCATCGAGCAGGACGCTGTCGGCATTGCATACCCGTGTGGTATCGGGGAGTTGTGGTTGCTGGCCATGTACGTGCCAGGCATTGGTAATGATAATCACAAGGATGAAAACCAGCCGCTTCAGAATCATAAGATAGGTTATGCGTGAATTCTTCATTGAAACAAAAAGAAATTTGCTGCGAAAATAGCCATAATTCCCCAAAAGCCCGTCCGGTTAAAAATTGCCGTGCGACAACATCATCAGCGTACAGTTTTCCACCACTTCAATATCACGCCTTTGAGCCATTTGCCATAATTCCGGATTTTCGGTACCCGGATTGAAAATGATCCTTTTAGGCTGAAGCGTGTCCAGGATGTAATCGTAAAACATCGGCTGCTTATCAGGTCCTATATACATGGTTACCGTGTGAACATGCTTCACTTCGGGCCTGCCGGTTTCCACTTCCACTTCGCCGATCTTTCCCTGCCTCAGACCCACCGCCACTACCGGATGCCTGAACCGGCTCAGCATCTCCACTGCGGTATGTGAATATCGGTAAGGCTTCAGACTGGCCCCGATCACAACGGTCTTTTTATGTTCTTCTTTTTTCAAAATTGCAACAGGTTTTAAAATGCAAAGTTGAACATTTTATTGTTTCCGCCTGAAATTATTTCAGGCCGGCGATTTACGGAAAATCCTCAAAATGAATTATATCAGTTTTGTATTCTTTTGTGAAAGACAAAAAGACACTTATAGTGAGGTAGTTACGTGACAATTTTTCAGCTTTTTAAGTAAAATTTCCGCTGGCAATATTCTTGATCAGTCGCCGGTGAACAAAAACCAAATATGAAAGGAGAAATAAATGAACTTAAATAAATTCACACTTAAAGCGCAGGAGGCCGTCCAAAAGGCGCAGGAGATTGCTACGGGGATGCAGCATCCCCAGATCGAGAACGCACACCTGCTGAAAGGAATTCTCGCCATCGACGAAAACGTGATCCCGTTCTTGCTTAAAAAGATGGATGTGGATCTGAGTTTACTCAATACCGGACTGGAAAGGCTGTTGGAATCGTTTTCCAGGCAATCGGGCGGACAGGTTTATCTTTCGTCTGACGCAAGCACCGCACTGCAAAAAGCACTTTCTTTCCTGAAGGATTTTGGGGATGAGTTTGTTTCTATTGAGCACATTCTGCTGGGATTGCTTTCGGTGAAGGATAAGACTTCGGCATTGCTCAACGAAAACGGCGTAAACAGGCAGAACCTCCTGAATGCCATCAAGGAACTACGCAAGGGGGCCAGCGTGAAATCTCAAACTGCCGAAGACACCTACAATGCGCTGAATCGCTATGCCAATAACCTGAACGAAATGGCTGCGGGCGGAAAACTCGATCCTGTAATCGGTCGCGATGAGGAGATCAGGCGTATTTTGCAGATCCTCTCGCGGCGCACCAAAAACAACCCGGTGCTGATCGGCGAGCCAGGCGTAGGAAAAACAGCCATTGCCGAAGGTATCGCCCATCGTATCATCAACGGCGATGTACCCGAAAACCTGAAATCGAAGCAGATATTTTCATTGGATATGGGCGCACTGATCGCCGGCGCAAAATATAAGGGCGAATTCGAAGAAAGGCTGAAGAGCGTGATCAAGGAGGTAATCGGTTCTGACGGGGAGATCATTCTGTTTATCGACGAAATTCACACGCTGGTGGGTGCCGGCGCGAGCGAAGGTGCCATGGACGCAGCCAACATTCTGAAGCCGGCGCTGGCCCGTGGGGAGTTGCGTGCCATCGGGGCCACCACACTTAAGGAATACCAGAAGTATTTTGAAAAAGATAAGGCCCTGGAACGGCGTTTTCAGATCGTGATGGTGAACGAGCCTGATACGCTGGATGCCATTTCCATTTTGCGTGGCCTGAAAGAGCGGTATGAAACCCATCACCACGTAAGGATCAAGGACGACGCCATCATTTCGGCGGTGGAACTGTCGCAGCGATATATCACCGACAGGTTTTTGCCCGACAAAGCCATCGACCTGATTGATGAAGCTGCGTCAAAACTGAGGCTGGAAATCAATTCGCTGCCGGAAGAGCTGGATGAGATTGAGCGTCGCATCCGTCATCTTGAAATCGAGCGCGAAGCTATCAAGCGGGAAAAGGACAAGGAAAAGCTCAGTCAACTCAACGAGGAGATCGGCAACCTGTCGGAAAAGCGTAATCATCTGAAAACAAAATGGATGGCCGAAAAGGAAATTGTGGAGTCGATTCAGACCAGAAAAAAAGATATCGAAAACCTGAAGTTTCAGGCCGAGCAGGCCGAGCGTGACGGCGATTTCGGCCGGGTGGCTGAGATTCGGTACGGAAAAATAAAACAGGCTGAAGAAGATCTGGCAAAGCTGAAAGCGAAACTTACCGACCTGCAGGGCGACAATCCCATGATCAACGAGGAGGTGGATGCCGAGAATATTGCAGATATCGTTTCGCGCTGGACCGGCATTCCGGTGAGCCGCATGATGCAGAGCGAGCGCGAAAAGCTGTTGCAACTCGAAGACAGGCTGCATCACCGAGTAGTGGGACAGGATGAGGCCATCACCGCCGTAGCCGATGCCATCAGGCGGAGCCGGGCCGGCCTGCAGGATGCCCGCCGTCCCATCGGATCGTTTATTTTCCTGGGCACTACAGGTGTAGGGAAGACCGAACTGGCCAAGGCGCTGGCTGAATTTCTGTTCAACGACGAAAACATGATGGTGCGCATCGACATGTCGGAGTACCAGGAACGTCATACGGTTTCGAGATTGATCGGGGCGCCTCCCGGATATGTGGGATACGACGAGAGCGGCCAGCTTACCGAAGCCGTTCGCCGCAAGCCATATTCGGTGGTGCTGCTCGACGAGATCGAAAAAGCCCACCCTGATGTTTTCAATATTCTGCTGCAGGTGCTCGACGATGGCCGGCTGACCGACAACAAGGGCCGGATGGTGGATTTCAAAAATACCATCATCATCATGACCTCAAACATCGGTTCGCATCTGATCCAGGAAAAACTGGGCGCGCAAAACGGTGGTGAGGATGAGGAGAAATTTGAAAAGGCCCGGCTGGAGGTGTTCGAATTGCTGAAGCGAACCATCCGTCCCGAATTCCTGAACCGCGTGGATGAGATCATCATGTTCCGTCCGCTGTCGGAAAGGCAAATTCATGATATCGCCCGTCTGCAGCTCGATCTGCTGGAAAAGCAACTGGCGAAAAACGGCATTCATCTTTCGGTTACCGGTTCTGCCATCGATTGGATTGCATCTGCCGGATACGATCCGCAATATGGCGCACGTCCTGTAAAACGCGTTGTTCAGCGTACCGTGATGAACGAGCTTTCGAAGATGATCCTTGCAGGAAACGTGAATAAGGACGACCGCATCCTGATCGATGCCAAAGACAACGAGCTGGTTTTTCGCAACGAATAATCCGGCCATCATATAACAAGAGGCTGCCTGTCCGGGCGGCCTTTTTTTATTCATAGCGGTTGATTTCATACCTCATCAGTTCGCCTGTCGTTCGGTGAACAACAAACCAATGTTATGATGATTGGCAGAGCTAAAGGTTAATTAAGAATTCTTTGGTTTTCTGTTTCAGCCGGTCAGCCATAATCGCTTATCTTTGCCTTACAAACCATGCGAAAGACATCATGATACCAACAAAACAACTACTTACTTTTTCGTTACTGACGATATTACTTATCGGCTGTTTACCGTTGTTTTCCCAGATTGCTATAGGTGTGAGGGGCGGCGTAAATTTCAGCAATTATGGCAACACCTTCCTCGCCGACAGCTACAACGAAAAAATCAGTCCTGCATTCGGACTGGTGGCCGACTTTAAACAATATGAGTGGCTGACCCTTCAGACCGAGTTGGTGTATAAAATTAAAGGCGCCAATTACAACCGGGTGCAAACCGTCCAGTCGGGGGTTACGGAAACCTACAAGGATTTTGAGGAGGATCTGCAT
>JBKHBQ010000131.1:0-10888 GCA_046542305.1 Bacteroidales bacterium | reverse complement strand
AACAAACGGGAAATTTACATCAAATACCTCCTGCCCTATAATTGGGACAAGCTTTTCAGAAATTATTACTACGAAGTAAAATATGAAAGGTTCGATGAGTTTGTGGAAAATATCGGCGTAACCGATCCGCAAAAGGTGATGATAGCTTCATACTACCTCGAGTTTGCGGAAAGCGGAGAAAAAGCTTTCGAAAAGGGCAACTACAATACGGCGCTGGTAAAATTTACAAAAGCTGCGCTGATGAGCCCGGCGGATTCGCTTAACGCCGACATCCTGATGTGGAAAGCCAAAACAATGATCGAACTGAAACATTATGGTGATGCCGTGGTTGAACTGGACAAGGTGATCCTGTCGATTACCGGTGGGCTGAGCGAGGACGTGCGTGCAGAGGCACATTACCTGAAAGGCATTGCAAAAAATGCCCTGCACGATTATCTTCCTGCATGCGAAAACTGGCAGCGGGCCGTAGAACTGGGCTATACAGCAGCGCAGGAGCTGCTGAAAAAACATTGCGGAAAGCAACTTCAGGTAGCCGGCATCGAACTTGACCTTGAGAAATCGGATAAGCTTTTCGAAAAGGGGCTTAAGGAATATCAACGCGGAAAATACCTGGAGGCGTTGCTGGTTTTCGAAGATGCCCGTGCGAGCAATCCGGTGAATATCGATTTCAGAATACCTTATTATATGGGTATGGCCAGATTTAACCTGAAGGATTATGTTCGCTCAATCGATGATTTCGAATCGGCCATTGTAATGGCAAAAAAGGCTGATGCAACCGGCGACGAACTGTATCATCAAATATTCCTGATGCGCGGAAAAGCCTGGCAAAAAGCCGGCAATATTCAACTGGCCTGCACAAGCTGGCTGGTGGCCGACAGCCTGGGCAACCCTGATGCCGGCATTTTGCTTGAAGATCATTGCGAACTTCCCGATCCCGCCGAAACATTTACACAGGAAGAAATAAATCAGTTTTTTGAGCAGGGAGTTTCACTTTACAAGCAAGGTCGGTATCGCGAAAGCATCCGCACGTTTGATGAAATCCTGGAAATCCAAGCTGAATTCAACAATATCCTGCTTTACACCTACCGTGCCAGTGCTTACCACAAACTGGGAAATTACCAGCTTGCTGTGGAAGGTTTCACCACCGCTATCCTGATGGAACCCGTCAATCAGGACCATTACCTGGAATGGGTGCGTGCATATTTCAACCGTGGTGTGTCAAAATATTTCCTTGATGACCGCACCGGTGCGTGCCGCGATTGGAACAAAGCCCTGGAACTGGGTTTGGAAGATATGGAAGCCCGCAGTTACATAAATAAATTTTGCGGCAATTGATCGCGGCGTTCCTGCAAAAACAATAATTATCAGCCTTGCCAGTTTAAACAAGCATTCAGCAAATTTTTAAAGTGTATGTCAGCAAACCAGCACATTCTGCTCAGCCACGGCAGCGGAGGAAAACTTTCGCATGATTTGATCGGTGAACTTTTTGTAAAATATTTCCATAATGAAACCCTGAGTGCCCAAACCGATTCAGCCATACTGCGATTGCCCGGAAAACACCTTTCCTTCACTACAGATTCCTACGTAGTCGATCCAATTTTTTTTCAGGGCGGAAACATTGGAAAGCTTGCGGTATGCGGCACCGTGAACGATTTGGCAGTTTCGGGCGCTAAACCTTTATACCTGAGTTGCGGATTCATCATCGAGGAAGGATTCCCCCTGGATGACCTGGAACGTATTGTAGCATCCATGGCCGGGGAAGCACATAAGGCCGGGGTACAAATCGTTACCGGCGACACCAAGGTAGTGAACCGTGGAAAATGCGACAAGGTTTTTATCAATACGGCAGGAATCGGGGTGCTCGACGAAGAAAAACGTGATATCAGTTTTGCGAAGAATGTAAAGGCCGGCGACCGGATCGTGATTAACGGCAGCATAGGTGACCACGGCATAGCCATTCTGGCTGCCCGCGAATCGCTAAGCTTCAGATCGGAAATCCGGTCAGATTGCGCTTCGCTCAACGGGCTGATAGAGGTGATGCTTCACACTGCGCCCGTGATTCGATTTATGCGCGATGCCACCCGGGGCGGGGCTGCCACCGTGCTTAGTGAACTGGCTGCGGTTAGCGGCCTCGGCGTTGAAGTAGATGAAGCCACACTGCCAGTGAAGGAAATCGTTTCGGGAACCTGCGAGGTTTTTGGCTTCGATCCGCTGTACCTTGCCAACGAAGGAAAAGTTATTGCCGTGGTGCCAAATGAGGATGCCGGGCGGCTGGTCGAAGCCATGCAAAACCATCCGCTGGGAAGTGAAGCAGCCGTTATCGGAGAGGTGGTTGAAACACACCCCGGCAAGGTGCTGATGCAAACAGCTATCGGCGGACATCGCATCATCGACATGCTGGCCGGAGAAATGCTTCCGCGCATCTGTTAAACCTTAACCGCTGAATCCGAATTCGTGATAGAATTTGTTGATGGCTCCGGTAAGATCTTCAAAAACAACATAATGATTTTCGCAGCCATTGCGTGAGCAAATATTTACCTTACCCCCAACCTTGATATTCATTCCTACCATCGGCGCATCGCAAACTTTGCATAAAATATCCCGCATCAGGGTTTTGTTGCACTCGGGGCAATAAAACCTGACCAGTTCATTATCTTTCAACTCGATGTTGTTTTCATGATCGTTGCATCCGTATAGCGAACAAATCCAGATCACACCCCTGTCGCGATCGGTTTCAATATTAAGTTTTACGCTGGGCTTATCGTTTATCGGATGGGTTTCATCCATCAGCGACCGGTCGCAATGAGGGCATTTAACCGATAGGGCAATCATATTTTTCATCAATACCTCCTTTTGTTTTTTATTAACTAAAAGAAACTAAAATACAAAAACAGATGTGCATTTGTCAAGTTAAGAAATTGTAATCCATGTAATTTATCACTAATCTAAATTATAATCATATTTGGATATTTTGTTATTTACTTAATAAAAACTTTTGCAGGCAATTCGGGGAAATGTACTTTTGTGTGTGGATTAAAAAAAGGAAGGAAATGCACGAATTTTCCATAGCAGTGGGCATTGTTGATCTGGCTGTTGAACATGCAGAAGTCGCCGGGGCAAAAAAGGTAAACGAGGTGGAACTGGAAATCGGTGAACTGGCCGGCGTGATATATGAAGCCATGGAAACGGCTATGGATTCGGCGGTAAAGGGGACCATCCTTGAAGGTGCCGCTGTCGTCATCCGGAAGCCACCCGGAAAAGGCCGCTGCACGGCATGCGGCGCCGAATTCAGGGTGGAGCAGTTTTTCGATCCCTGCCCCGCATGCGGCGAATACAACCCGGAAATCATTTCCGGAAAAGAACTCAGGCTGAAATCACTCAATATCGATTGAATGGTTTTCGTTATTTTTGCACAAATCTGAAAATTACAATCTAAAAACAATATCATTATGTGTGGAACATGTGGTTGCGGGGGACACGACGAACCCGTAAAAATTCAGAAACCAGGAGAAGAAGAACATCAACATAGCTATACCCATGCGCATGAGCATGAACATGGCGGCGAGGAGCACCGCCATGAGCACCGGCACGAATACGTGCACAAGCATTCCGGCGGATCGCACCACCATTCGCACGAGCATGAACACGAGCACGCGCATCATCATGATCATCACGATCATCATCACCACGATCACGGACATCATCATCACCACGATCATGGGCACAGCCGGCAGATCAACATTGAAGCCGATGCGCTGCAGAAAAACAACCTCACTGCCGAGCGTAACCGCGGGTATTTCGAAGCAAAGAATATTCTGGCCCTCAACCTGGTGAGTTCACCGGGATCGGGAAAAACAAGCCTGCTCGAAAAAACCATTCAGGCGCTGAAGGATAAAACCGGCATATGGGTGATTGAAGGCGACCAGCAAACCATGAACGATGCCAACCGCATCCAGCAGGCCGGCGCACCGGTGGTTCAGGTGAATACCGGCAACGGCTGCCACCTTGACGCCGACATGGTAAACCGCGCCATGAAAAAACTCGAAATCGCCAACGACGGCATCCTGATGATCGAAAACGTGGGAAACCTGGTGTGCCCTTCGCTGTTCGATCTGGGCGAAGCCAAACGCGTGGTGGTGATCAGTGTGACCGAAGGCGACGACAAGCCGCTGAAATACCCAACCATGTTCGAAACCTCCGACATTTGCATCATCAACAAAACCGACCTGCTGCCCTACGTGGATTTCGACGTGGAAAAATCAAAGGAATATGCCCGCAGGGTAAATCCTGACCTGCAGTTTTTCGAACTGTCGGTGCGCACCGGCGAAGGCATGGAGAAGTGGATCGAATGGGTGATGGAGGAGCAGAAGGGGCATGAAAAAGCCTAAAAGCTGACCGGGGGACGACCAACAATAGGGCATTCAATTTTAAAAGTAAAAAATTTCAGCATCAAATCAAAGAGGCCTGTGCGGTATCAGCCGTAATTTTCTTCGATCTCGCGGTTGTAAAGCAGCAGTTCATCGGCCAGCGTAAGCTGTGGCAGCACGGATTCCTTTTTCTTGCTCACCTCCTGCATGCTGCGGAGAATTTTGTTAAGCATTTTAATTGCCTTGCTGATCTGTGCACCCTTGTTCAGCATCACACATTCGGCGCGCTGCGACATGCCGGCGTCGGTAATTTCTGCCCTCGACGGAATGCCTTTTTTAGCCAGATTTTCCAGCACCTGGGTGGCCCAGATGTCAGGAATATGTGCAGCCTCGCAAACGCGCAGGATCTCCTCCTGCACCAGGGCCATGTTGTCCCAGCCAATCTCCACAGCCAGGTCGCCGCGGGCAATCATTACCCCTACGGGATGAACCCGCATGGCTTCAAGCAGGATCAACGGCAGGTTGCGGTAACCTTTGCGCGTTTCAATCTTCAGGATCACGCCTACCTCTCTGCCGAGTTTTTCGAATTCTGCCAGCAGACCTTTTACATCATCCACATCATTAACAAACGACATATTCACCCCATGGGCATGCTGCACAACAAATTCAAGATCCTCGCGGTCTTTTTCTGTAAGACCGCTAAAGCTGAGCTCCGTCAGGGGCAGGTTAATGCCTTTTTCAGCCCGGAGTTTGGTGCCGGTTTCTTTGGCATTTACCACCTTCACCACGATCTCATTTTCTTTCACCTCCTGAATCACGCCTTCGATTCTGCCATCGTCGAACAGGATAGGTTCACCGGGCTTCACGTCGTCGAAAATCTCGTGCATGGTACAGGCAATGTGCGCCGGTGCGGACAACTTTCCCTGCTGGTCGTATACGGCAGGTTCGCCGGGACGCTGATCCTTGTGCAGGATCAGGTTGTCGCCGGGCTTAAGCACGATAAATTGTTCCAAAGGCAACAGTTCGCCTACCGCCACCATCTCCTGCGCTTCCTGGTTTTCTTTCCGCAGAATGAACTCCGTGCCGGTGGTGATGTAGGTAGAATCGTAGCAAAGCGCCCATTTGCCTTCGCCCTGCTTGCGCACGATCTCAAACGAACATTTTTTATCCCTCGAATCGGTGAAATGCACCACATCGCCGCGTTTGATTTTTTTCAGCCAGGCCGCATCCACCGGAATCATCGCATCGGCTTCGCCCGGAGGAAGCACAGCCGGGGGCGCCAGCCACAGCAGCGCAGGTTTCACGGCATTGCCAAGATCGTCGCGTTTGGGTTGGATATGGATCACCTTAGGGCCTTCCATCATCGGGCCTGTGCGCAACTTCGGGCCTCCGAGATCCATCATCACCCGGCAATCCTTGCCCAGCCGCGCCGACGCCGATTGCAGGTTATCGATCATTCTTTTCCAGATATCCGGGTTGTCGTGCGCGCAATTGATACGTGCACAATTCATCCCCGATTTAATGAAGCGACCCACCACGACATCTTCCTCCGCAGCTTCCGAAGGCATGGTGACCATAATTCGTGTACGACGCTTCTTGGCTTTTCGCCCGAACAGCGACTGCGTGTTGTAGCTCAATATTTTGCGGCTTCGCTTCACCGATATGGTTTTTCGCTCGCTTACAGGATAAACTTCGCCGATCAGTCGCTGTAGGATAGTCCGGGTGAGCAGCAGGCTGCGCATCACGTGCGATTCGAGGTGGTCGAACGGCGTCAGGCCCATATCCCTGAGCGATTCCTGCAATTTGTTGATGTCGTGCTTGCGAAGTGCCATGTAATGCACCAGGTTGACGGCGCTGCGCTTAAAATCGGGATGTACGCGGCTGATGTGGCTGGCATACTGTTCTTCCAAATGATTGGCGGAATCGATGATCAGTTCGATTTTGGCGATCATCTCGCGGATTCTGGCTTTCTTGATTTTCATAAGGACATGAGGTTTAATGACCGAGAGCAAAGATGCAAAAAAAAGTGATTGGCGCCTTGCTCCGATGCAGGATACAGATAATGTAACTGACCAGGACACGATACACAACCACATTACTGCGGGAAAGGAAAAAAATCATCACGAATTTACGGTTGGTTTAAGAAGTTTACTATTTTTGCAGCCCGTTTCGCGAAAAATGTGTAAACGTCGTTCTTTAAAAGGTGTACCAATGGCGAGATAGCTCAGCTGGTTAGAGCGCAGCACTCATAATGCTGAGGTCGAGGGTTCGAGTCCCTCTCTCGCTACCGGAACTGCAAAAAGCCCGACTGCCTTTGGTTGTCGGGCTTTTTTTATATTACCAACCCAAGTAAAATGAATTCATTTCATAAAAATTCCATATCTTTGGTGGAAATGCATAATCACTGCCATTTATGAATACCCGGCTCAATCATCTATTACAGGTTTTTAAACGCGATCTGGGCTTGTTTTTAAGTATTTCTTTCGGGATATTTCTCTTTATCCTGTTTTTCCAGCCTTTCCAGTTGGACGATTTCGATTTTAACAACCGGTTGCTATTTGTCGCGGGACTGGCAGGGATCGTATTTTTCCTGATGGTCACAATCCGGCTGATCATTCCTATCTGGCACAACGACCCTGAAGTGGAACACGAAAAAATGGAATGGCCGCTTTACCTGACGGGTTTTCTTATCTGGTCCTTAACTTCAGTGGCATATGCTTTTTACCTGCGATATGTCGGAGGCGTGGAAATCAGTTTTCACCTGATGTTTAAGGCAGCGCTGATTTGCCTTGCTCCGGCTGTTATATTGCACATAAAAGATATGATCTTCGAACTTCACCGGCAAAACAACGCCCTGACCGGCGAAATAAGCCATCTGCGGCAGAAAATAAAACTTTACAGCGATGATCATCTTACCAGCACCATCAGCTTTGCATCGGAAAGTGGCAATGAACTTCTTGAACTCATCCTTGCCGAAGTGGTATTCATCCGGTCGGCCGACAATTATATTGAAGTTGCCTATCGCGAGGGCGATGTATTCAAAAAACACCTGCTTCGAAACACCTTGAAAAATATTGAATTCCAGCTCAAGCCACATCCGTTTTTTGTACGCATTCATCGCACATGCATTGTAAACATGCACTATGCCCACCGCGTCGAAAGAAAAAATACCACCTACTGGCTTGCACTTAAAGAGCATGAAGAAAAGCTGCCGGTATCGCGGCAATATCTGCTCAGGGTCAGGGAATTAATATGATTCAGGGGCGAATGACACTCACCACGACAGTTTGTCGCCTGCCCCTGGATTGATCCCTGCACCACATTAGCAGCCTGTTTTATCCCAAAAATTTTCAATGTAGTAAGAAGCAGAATAATTTTGTTGTTATCATTTCTGAAATTTTTTAAAACAATGAACATTCTGCTGATCTATCCCCAATATCCCGATACATACTGGAGCTTCAGGCACGCCCTGAGATTTATTTCCAAAAAAGCGGCAGTACCGCCACTCGGACTTATCACAGTTTCGGCCATGCTCCCGGGGCACTGGAACAAAAAACTCATCGATCTCAATGTAAACCCACTGCCTGCTTCCGACATTATTTGGGCCGATTATGTATTTATCAGTGCCATGTATGTGCAAAAAGAATCGGTAAACCATGTAATCAGAGCCTGCAGCGAGCTTGGAACCAAAATGGTGGCCGGCGGCCCGCTGTTTACTCAGGAGCACGCCAATTATCCTGAAATCGATCATTTTATACTTAATGAGGCGGAAATCACCCTTCCCCAATTTCTACATGAACTGGATGAGCAGAAACCGGTAAAAAAATACTACCAGACTACTGCTTTTGCCGACCTGAGCAACAGCCCGGTTCCCGATTATCATCTGCTTAACCTGCAGGATTATGCATTTATGAATCTTCAGGTGTCGAGAGGTTGTCCTTACGATTGTGATTTCTGTGAGATCACGGCCCTGCTGGGTCACAAAGTCCGCATGAAGTCGAACGAACAAGTGCTCGCCGAACTTCAGGCCATTTATGATCAGGGCTGGCGCGGACCAGTATCCATTGTGGATGACAATTTTATCGGGCAAACCAAAAAGATCAAAAAGCACCTACTGCCTGCGATGAATACATGGATGCACGAACACGGCTATCCGTTTTCATTCAATATTCAATCGTCCATCGACCTTGCCGATGATGAAGAACTCATGCAATTGCTCACCGATACGGGCTTCAACTCCACATTCGTGGGCATAGAAACCCCGGATGAGGTTTCGCTGCATGAATGCAATAAAATTCAAAACGAAAAAAGAGACCTGCTGGAAAGCGTAAAGAAAATTCAGCAGTCGGGCATTCAGGTATCGGGAGGATTTATTGTTGGATTCGACAGCGATGAACCCGGCATCTTTCAGCGTCAGATCGACTTTATCAACCAAAGCGGCATTGTGGCTGCTATGGTGGGCTTGCTCAACGCTCCCAAAAACACCAGACTCTATCACCGGATGGCAGCCGAAAATCGCCTTACAGAAGAAGCCACCGGCAGCAACACCGACATGTCGATGAATTTTTTACCCAAAATGAACAAAGACATTCTTCTGGAAGGGTACCAGAATATTATCCGGAACATTTACAACGCTAAACCCTACTATAAAAGAACAAGGCAACTGTTGCTGAACTACAAACGAAAAGACAGCAGCAGAAAAAAAATTAATTTTTCGCGCCTGATGGCATTTATTAAATCCATTTTTATTATCGGATTACTCAACAAGGGCAGACGGGAGTACTGGAAATTCATCCTGTGGACCATCGTCAGAAGGCCGTCGTTGTTTACCGATGCTGTTACCTTCACCGTATACGGATATCATTTTCGCACGGTGTACGGTTTACGCAGTGCCAGGATATAGGAAACCAGGTGTACAGGTGACAAAACAAACAAGCGCAAATGAGATACCGGGATAATGAACAAATTTCATGTCCGGGTACTTTATTACTTTTTATTCACTTGCCGGGAACAAAACTGATAAGAACCGGCGCAATCCATAAATAAAAAACATGACAGCACAACGCATAAAATTTTCACCAAAATATAAACCTGAGTTCATTACGGAACTCAGGAAAGAAGTTCAGGAATATTTTAAATCAAACCGGATTTCGAAAGCGGGAAACAGCAGTGTGATACCCAAAGCAGGTTTTATGATCATGCTTTATCTGCTACCTTTCGCACTAATGATGACCGGCATTATTACTTCCCTTCCGCTCATTTTAACGGGCTGGCTGCTGATGGGCGCCGGAATGGCAGGCATTGGCATGGTACTGATGCATGATGCCAACCACGGGGCTTTGTCAGAAAACCAAAAACTTAATAAACTCATGGGTAAATCCCTGTATTTCCTGGGCGGCTTTCCGGCTACCTGGAAGTACCAGCACAATACGCTTCACCATGGCTTCACCAATATCGAGGGCCATGATGAGGATATCGATCCGGTAGGAATCCTGAGGTTGTCGCCACATAAGCCCGTTTACAGGATCAACCGTTACCAGCAATGGTATGCATGGTTTCTGTACGGCCTGATGACCCTTACCTGGATCACCAGTAAAGATTTTCAGCAATTGATCCGCTATCACAGAGAAAATGCCCCGTTGGATGGACACAACAAATTTGGCAGGCTGATGACCGACCTGATCGTTTCAAAATTTCTGTACTATGCAATTTTTCTGATAGCTCCTATCATATTGCTGCCTATCGCGTGGTACTGGACGGTTTTATTTTTTGTGGCCATGCATTTTACTGCCGGGCTCATCCTGGGCGCCGTATTTCAAACCGCGCATGTGATGCCAACCTCCGAATATCCGCTTCCGGATGAAGACGGCAATATGGACAACAACTGGGCAATCCACCAAATGCAAACCACCACCAATTTTGCACCGGATAACAGGCTGTTGACCTGGCTGATCGGAGGATTGAATTTTCAGGTGGAGCATCACCTGTTTCCCAATATCAGCCATGTTCACTACAAAAAGCTCTCACCCATGGTAAAAGCAGCAGCTTTGAAGTACGGCGTGCCATACCATGTGCAACCAAATTTCAGATCGGCGCTGTACAATCACTTTAAAATGCTGAAAAACCTGGGCAGGGAAGGCGAAAAAGCGGCTACAGGAAATAATATCAACAACGCTGTGGTGGCAAAGCATAGCATGAAAACGCCTGCGGTTTAATCGATTTTGCCAATAGAACTGATTGATGCGTAAGGTTGGGGCCGGCAAAGAGATGTTTATTCAACTGCGTGGAAATGTTTTGTACTTAAAAAAGGAAAACTACCATATCAGTTTGAAGGCCCCGCCACAAAATTATAATTCAGCTTTTGGTTGTATTGCTATGAAAAGGCTGCCAGGTTCAGGGGAGCTTTGTCCATGAGGCATCGATGCAGTTAGAATTGTGGCGTAGCACCTTTTCATCAACTTCCTGGTGAAAATGTCATAATGAATATTTTTCGTCACCGGAATTTGAAGGACGATGAGATC
>JBKHBQ010000130.1:0-11045 GCA_046542305.1 Bacteroidales bacterium | reverse complement strand
ATAACCTCTACAGCTCAGGTTGTGGCTTCGGCGACGGACTGATCTACTGGGATCTCGACGGGGTGAATGTACCCGATATCCCCTGTTCAGGAACTCCTGAATGGTATCACGATTATACTGATATGATCCATGATCTGCCCGCAGGTGGTACCTACACACTTACCGTACAGGCCGGTTACAGCGATACATATTTTGATGTATGGATCGACTTCAACGACGACCTGCTGCTCACCGAGGACGAGCTCGTTATCAACGATGCAGTTTGTGATGAAGCCAATGTAAACTATACATTCGACATCACCATTCCTGCATCCGCAGCGCCTGGTACACATATCCTGAGGTTCAGGACCAACTGGACAGCTCCGGTAACTGATCCTTGCGAAACTTACACCTACGGTAATGCCGCTGACTTCAAAGCAACTACAGGTGGTGGAACTCCCGGTGAATGGCTCTCTGCTGACATCCTTTCGGGTACACTTAACCCGGGTGAAAGCGAAGACATCACTGTTACCTTCAATTCGGAAGGCCTCGATCCGGGTACTTATATGGGTAATCTGAACTTTGCCAGCAACGACCCGAGCAATCCTTCGGTGGATGTTCCTGTTGAGCTGACTGTAGGTTCTGGTCCTTGTCCGTTGCCTGCTCCTGTAAATCTCGGTGGTGAACAAATATTGGGTACTAATGATGTATTGCTCTGGTGGGATGAGCCAGAAGTTCCCGGTGGTGTTATCCGTTGGGATGATGGTATCAATAATGACGGTATTGGTTTGACTGCTGCTGGTACCTTCTCGGTAGCCGCTCACTGGGAGCCGGATCAGTTGACACAGTTCGACGGACTGTATCTTACCGATATGGATATCTTCCCGCGTAGCGATCTGGGTGCTACCTTCGTACTGAAAGTATGGACCGGAGCCACCGGAAATACCGAGGTATATAGTGAGGAGATTACAGTTGTCAATGGTGAATGGAATTCCTTCTCGCTGGCTACACCGGTTCAGATCAATGCTTCGACTGACCTGTGGATAGGCTACGAGATAACTCATCCTGCAGGTGATTTCCCGGCCGGTTGTGATGCTGGTCCTGCAGTGGCAGGATACGGCGACATGATCAGACTTGGAGCCGGAGCATGGGAGCCCATGTCAGGCCTTGGTCTCGACTACAACTGGAACATTGCAGGTGTTATTGGTTTGGATGCCATGGGTAAACCCCTTGCCAGACCGATTGCTGTGAATAACTTCAACAACACCCGCGGATCTGTGGTAGCAGGTAACCTGCCCAAAGCCGACGAACCGGTTTGGAATGACGAAATCCGTGCATTGCTTGGATATAATGCCTACATCTTGATCGAAGGCAACTGGGTCAAATTGAACACAGCTATAATTGAGGAACTTGAGTTTATTCATGAAAATGTACCCAGCGGTGAATGGGATTATAAAGTATGCGCTGTATGGGAACAGTGTGAATCTTGCGCTGAACCTATTAGTGTCATCGTAGGTGTTAACGAATTAACTTCGGGAACAACAGCCATTTATCCGAATCCGGCCAGCGACTTTGTAAACATCCAATCACCTGCCGGTATCAAGCAGGTAACCATCATGAACAATGTTGGTCAGGTTGTTTACAACAAGGCTATGGAGATGAGCGAAATCAGAATCAACACTGCCAGCTTCGAAACCGGTGTATACGTTGTACGTGTACAAACCGCCAGTGGAGTTGTCACCGAGAAACTGATCATCCAATAATCCTTAATTGGAATACAAAAAAAGGGAACCTTCGGGTTCCCTTTTTTTATTGTGGTACATTTGAAAAACCTTCCAGGTTTCTAAAACCTGGAAGGTTTTGCTAAAAAAAACAGGCAGGTAATACCGGTTACCTGCCTGTTTTAAATATAATAATTCGGCTGCGCTTTATTTTTTCACTTTCAGGAAAAGGTTTATCCCCAGCGGCTCTGTAATTACTTCGGCCTTATCGCGGGGTATGCCTGCCTGAATGGCAAATTTTACGAGCTCCTCTTCAGAACGGTGATACAAAAACCAATCGCCCAGTACTTCCATAATTTTGCGCGAAGGATTTTCCACATTAAAATTTCCGATAATCATTTCACCGCCCTCTTTCACGTAAGCATAATATTTTTTAAGCAGGTACACGAAATGCTTATCCTTGAAATAATCGAACAAACCGGCGCTCCAGATTAAATCATATTTTTTTTCAGGCACATATCTGATTACGTTGTGGTTGTGAAAGTTCATGCAATGAAGATTGGCTTTATGCTTGCTTTTGGCATAGGAGATGGCTCTTTTGTCGAGATCAAGCAGATCGAATTGCAGGTGGTTCTCGTCGGCACCCAGGAAATATTCATGCACTTCGGTTACCGGGCCGCTGCCCAGAATAAGTACATTTTTATCTTGTCCGTCCGAACGGTCATTAAGATCAAGGAGCACGTCAATGGCCAGACGTTTCCGGTTTACCACTGCTATGGCTGCCGGGAAGGTGTGAAAAAAAGTGTCCCATTTTTTGTATTTCTGATCGGGACTGATGTAGCGCTGATAAATCTTTTCGATAATGAAAAAATCACCATTGTACCCGAATGGTTTTGTAAACGAAAAACCGATAATAGTTCCGGGATTCAGGATAGGCTTCATTTTTTCACGAAACAATTCCACCTCCTCGGGCTTGATGTCGTCGATCCAGCGGAGGACTTGTTCGTATTCTTGTTCGTCAGGACCATTTTTTGCAAACAGCGCCTCAACTATTGCATCGATTTTGGTAGTTTCTACCGTAGAACTCATAGTATCTTTTTCGCGGGAGGTTAATACTGATTTTATTCTGTGCCGGTTTTCTCCTCGAGGAGTTCCTTTTTGTCCTCGTCCACAATGATCACGGTCATCTTTTCGGCAATGATGATTTCCGGGTATTTGGCCAGGAAAATCTTGTCCATATTCACGATGTGGTCATTGTTCACCCTGATAAACTTATCGGCAGGGAAAAGCTTTTGAGCTTCGTCGATGGGGCGGTCGATCACCAGTTCGTCTTCCGGCAGATGCACCACCGACTGATTGCCTGATGCTTCGATATAATAGATGTCGTCAGGATTCAGCTTTTCCAGCCCGCCGCTTTCGCCCTGCACGATGATGTGTTTTTTCTCGCCGGCAGTAAAGAAGCGGTTGAACTGATCGCTTTCCATTTTCGACTTCAGGTCGTTCTCGAATTTAAAACGGGCGATTTCGATGTTGGTTTGCAGATCTTTTTCTGTAAATGGCTTGATGATGTAGCCGTAGGGCAGGGATATCTTCGCCTTTTCGATGGTACCGATATCGGCGTTTGCCGTAAGGTAAATAATGGGTACGTCGTGTTTTTTTCTGATGAGGTTGGCGGCTTCCACGCCGGTCATGTCTCCTTTTAGCATGATGTCCATCAGGATTACATCGGGGAGGTCTTTTTCCACCTGATCGATGGCGGCCTGGCCGGTGGCTACGGTATTTTGCACGGTATACCCCAGGATTTCGAGGCTCTCCTGGATGTCTGCAGCCACCAGCATCTCATCTTCCACAACCAAAATTTTTAAGTTCGACATAAATGATTAGATTTTAAATTTTATGATGAATTTTGTTCCGTTTTCAAAATCGTATTTCAACGTGCCGTCGATTTGCTGTACCAGACGTGTCACGATCTTCATTCCGAGGCTTTTTGTGTTTTCGATGTCGAAATCCTTGCTGATGCCTTTGCCGTTGTCGCTCACCTGCAGAACAAATTCATTATCATGTTCGTTTGTCCGTGTGAGTTTTATGGCTATGGTACCCTGGTCCCGGCCATCAAAAGCGTATTTAATCGAATTGGAAATGAGCTCGTTTATGATGAGTCCGCAGGGAATTCCGGTATCGAGGGGAAGGAAAACGTCCACCATATCGTATTCGAAGCGGATCATGCCCTGCTTGTCGGCATAGGATCGCGAAAGGTTACCTGCAAGGCTTTTTACATAATTCAAAAATTGGATATTGGCCAGGTTGTCGTTCCTGTAAAGGTTTTCATGGATAAGGGCCATGGTGCGGATGCGGTTCTGGCTTTCGCCCAGTACGGTTTTTAGCCGTTCGTCGTCCACCTGTCTTTCCTGCATTTTCAGGATGCTCGAAATGATCTGCATGTTGTTCTTCACCCGGTGATGCACTTCCTTAAGCAGTACATCCTTTTCGGTGAGCGAACGTTTAAGGTTTTCTTCGGCAATGCGTCGTTTTTGCTCCTTTTCCTCCAGTTCGCGTTTCATCAGGATATTTCCTGCCAGTTCATCGATCAGGTCGAAAAGCTTGGAAGCCTCCACCGGCTTGATCAGGTATCCGTTCACCCCCAGGTTGATGGCCTCCAGAAAATATTCCTTAATGCTGTAGGCCGACATAACGATCACCTTCACATCTGGGTTGATCTCCTTAACGTGGCTGATCATTTCCAGCCCGTCCATAATGGGCATGCTGATGTCGGTGATGATCAGCTCGGGAAGGTGTTGTTTGTAAAGCTCGAGGCCGTGCTGGCCGTTTTCGCCAATATAAAAGCTGCTTACTTTTTTCGAAAGCAGCCGGTTGTATAAAAACCTGATGGTATCGTTGTCTTCAACGAAAAGTACCGAAATATTATGTTTGGACCTCTTTTCCATTAATGTGCGCACCATTAGTCGGTGGTTGTTATCCGATATATTTAGCAATGAGTTCAATGAACTCTTTGAGGTTAATAGGTTTGGAAATGTAGTCGTCGCATCCGGCGTCGAGGCTGTGTTCGCGGTCGCCGTCCATGGCATAGGCGGTTTGGGCAATTACCGGCAGTTCGGGATACATTTCCTTGATTTTCTTGGTAGCTTCCAGCCCGTTCATAATGGGCATGCGGATGTCCATCAGCACCAGGTCGATATGTTGGTCCTGCCGGCTGATTTCATCCACGGCTTCCTGTCCGTTTTTTGCCCAGATCAGATTTACACCGGTTTTGCGCAGCGACTTCTTCACCAGCAGAAAGTTGGTAGGCACATCTTCTGCCACCAGTATCAGCTTATCTTTCCAGTTATATTCCATGATTATCTTTTTCCTCTTTTATTACATGACTAATGTTTGGCCGGTGGTTCATCGGCAGGTTAAAGTAAAACACCGAACCCTTCCCCGGTTCGCTTTCAAGCCATATCTCGCCCCCGAATAAATTTACAAATGCCTTGGAAATGGCCAGTCCCAAACCCGTTCCTTCCTGTCTGGGAGTATGGTCGGTAGTGACCTGCATGAAACGCTCGAACACATGCTCTTGCTGTTCCGCGTCGATACCCACACCGGTATCGCGAACATAGAAAAGAATGTCGTGTAGTCTGCTCTCGCATCCGAGCTCCACGTCTCCTTCCAGGGTATACTTGCAGGCATTGCTCATCAGGTTCATCAATACCTGCTTCAACCGGGTGCGGTCCGACATAATGCGGCTATCGCGGTTATTCAGGTCGCATTTTTTGCTCAGATTTAATCCTTTGTTTATCACGTTGTGATCGGATTTAAAAAAGCGCAGGATTTCATCTACCAGGTCGCTTACCGCGAATTCTTCACCTTTCAGCTCCATCATTCCGGCTTCAACTTTTGAAATATCCACAATGTCATTGATCAGCGAAAGCAGGTGCCTGCCGTTTTCGTTGATCACATCCACGTATTCCTTCAGTTCCTCATCATCCTCGGCTTCCAGCAGCAGGTTGGCAAAACCGATGATCCCGTTCATGGGAGTTCTGATCTCATGGCTCATATTAGCCAGAAATGCCGATTTGAGTTTGTCGGACTGCTCCGCGCGTTCTTTGGCTGTAATAAGTTGAATGTTGCTTTCCTTCAGCTCCTTGGTGCGTTCCTTTACCTTACGGTCGAGGCTGCGGTTGGCCTCCTCCACCTGCATTTTTTGTTTGTCGAGTTCCCGGTTCAGATAGAAGTCGCGACGCGCGTAGTATTCGATGTAATACGCCGCGAACATACCTATAAGGTTGGCCGATACATAAAAGAAATTATTATTCAGAATGATTTGGGGCTCGGCCGTAGAGTAAATTATTGCACCTATATTATAAATGCTTAGCGTGATCCATCCGGCAAGCGTGGCCAGAAAAAACCTGAGTTTGATAAAGAAATATCCCGCAGAAAAGATCAGCATCATGCCCGCGTAGTACGAATAGTTTTCCGGTACCAGTACTGTCATTACCGCTATGCCGCTACCTGCTACAATAAAGGAAACAAAAAGCAGCATTTGCCATATTTTTTTGAAAAACCTGGTAAATGATACCGCGAGTACGATCAATAATATCGGGATGACAAGCCCAAACCTGATAACCAAAAACAGGCGCTGATAATCAGGCACCATAACCGAATCAAGAAAGCCGAAGATGCCATATAAAGCAATCACCAGTACAAATGCCACCCTGAACTGGTAAAGCGAATCATGGAAATACTTATTAAGAAAAATCCTTTCCCTGTCGTCAGGAAAGGCTAGTGTAATACGGTTTAGCCCCATTTCCTGGAGCATCGTCCTTTCGTTCCTTCGATATTTAAAAATGTCTCTCAATTCAACTCACTCGAAATGGTAGTTCACCGGTGCAGTAAGCAACAAAGTTATAAATTAAAATGAATTTTCAACAGCTTTTCTGTTGTATTGTACAATTAGAGCCTATTTTAAATTAAAACTAAATTTGTTCAAATGCGTACAGCTACTAAGTTATTATCGAACACTTTGTGGTGGTTTGGAGGTGTATGTATTCGTAAAAATCAGAAAATCAATGGATATAGATTTTTGGCATAATAAATGAACTGGCTGTACATCATCGTTTTTTGGAATGTAAATATCTAAAACCAATACAAAAAACTGCATGGGCAAACTGATGCATTTACCGAATATCAGCAGGGAACTGGAAGAAAAACTGCTGGCGGTCGGGATCGACAGCCCGGACAAACTTCGTGAGAAGGGAAGCAGAAATGTATTTGTAAAGATAAAAACGATGGATTCGGGTGCCTGTTACAACATGCTGCTGTCGATTGAGGGAGCAGTTCAGGGAAAGATAAAGGAAGAACTCGATGAAGGCACCAGAACAGAGTTGAAAAGATTTATGGAAATTTTTAATCAGTAAAATCGTAACAATTTTCCAACAGATACGTCTAATTCATTAAAAACTGTGATAACATGATCAAAACAGCAAATCTCACCAAAATTTTCCGCACGGACGAAGTGGAAACAACAGCACTGAACAAGGTTTCTTTTGAAGTAAAAGAAGGTGAATTCGTCGCCGTAATGGGTCCATCGGGATGTGGCAAATCTACCTTGCTTAATATTCTTGGCCTGCTCGACAACCCATCGGACGGTGATTATTTTTTCCTCAACCAGGAAGTTTCGAGCTATTCGGAAAAACAGCGTGCTTCGCTCAGAAAGCATAACATCGGCTTCGTGTTTCAGAACTTCAACCTGATCGACGAACTGAACGTGTTCGAAAATGTGGAACTTCCGCTGATCTATCTTGGCTACAAAGCCAGCGAGCGCAAGGAAAAGGTAGAGGCAGCCCTGGAACAGATGCAGATCATTCACCGTAAAAAACATTTCCCGTTGCAGCTATCCGGTGGCCAGCAGCAAAGGGTGGCTGTGGCTCGTGCCGTGGTAGCCAATCCCAAGCTGATCCTTGCGGATGAGCCTACCGGTAACCTCGACTCGGCACACGGCGAAGAAGTGATGAACCTGCTCGAGCAACTCAATAAAAACGGTACCACCATTATCATGGTTACCCACTCCCAGCGCGATGCCGAATACAGTCATCGCATTGTGCGCCTGTTCGACGGTCAGGTAGTGACCGAAAATATCAAAGAACAGTTTGCACTGTAACCTTTAGCATAAACTTTATGTTCAGCAGTTATTTAAAAAGTGCCTTACGAAATATTCTGAAAAACAAGTTTTATGCGATCCTGAACATCCTGGGACTGGCTATCGGCCTGGCGGCGTTTATCTTTATATTTCTCTTCGTAAGAAGCGAAGCGACTTTTGATAAATACCACGAAAAAGCCGACCGCATTTACCGCATCGAATCTGATTTCAATATCTCCGGTAAGCACGACAAATTTGCTGTTGTTCCCGTGCCAATGGCTCCGGCGCTCAAGCTGGAGTTTCCGGAGGTGGAGAGTTTTTGCCGGTTTAACGATTTGGGGAATACCCATTTCAGGTACGGAGATCGCGAATTTTATGAATCGGATTTTTATTTCGCCGATTCAACGGTCTTCGAAATCTTCACGCATAAGGTACTGATGGGCGATCCGGCCTCCTGCCTTGTCGAACCCTATTCCATCGTGCTTACCCAAAGTATTGCCAAAAAATACTTTGGTGATGACAACCCGATAGGGAAGGTTATCGAATCGGGAGACGGCAGATCCTATCAAGTAACCGGTATTGTGGAGGACCTTCCGCTCAACAGCCACCTGCGCTTCGAAGCACTACTCTCGGCTACCACGATGGCGGCCATCAACGGTGAAGAAAACTTCAACAGCATGGAACCCGGCAGGTTTTGGAATATTGGCGTATATGCTTTTCTTCTGATTAAGGAAAATTCAGACATACAGAATATCCATTCGAATTTCCAGGGGTTCTATGATAAATATATGAAGCCCGTTGGCGATGCCATCAACTCGAGTTTTCAACTGATGTCGACACCGCTGGAGCAAACACATTTTTCGGAAAACCTGTCTGCAGACCTGCCTAAGGGAAACCGGGCTTACATATACATATTCAGCGCCATAGCCATTTTTATCCTGCTCATTGCAGCCATCAACTATATGAATATGGCCACCGCGCGCTCGGTTAAACGGGCACGTGAAGTCGGTATCAGGAAAGTGGCAGGGGCTTTTCGCAAGCAATTGATCGGTCAGTTTTTAAGCGAGTCGCTGATGCTTTCCCTTATCGGCCTGATCATCGCTGTTTTTTTGGTGTACCTGCTTTTGCCCGATTTCAATCAGCTCGCCGGAAAAAACCTTCCTTTCGACTTGTTTTCCAATCCCGGATTGCTCTTAACGATACTTGGCACTACCATCCTTATTGGCCTGTTATCCGGAAGTTATCCTGCGTTTTATCTTTCTTCGTTTGCACCGGTTACCGTTTTAAAAGGCAGCGGGGGCAGCAAAGGCAAAAATGGCGGCGCCTTGCGAAAGGTGCTTGTGGTACTTCAGTTTGCTATTGCCATTGTGATGATCATTGGCACGCTGGTGGTGTCGAACCAGTTGAGTTTCCTCAGAAGCAAAGACATGGGCTTTCGCAAAGAGAATATGGTGATTCTTGAGCTTCAGGATACAGCTTTCCGCAACCGGGCCAACTCGCTCAAAAAAGAACTGCTGAAAAATTCAAACATTCTTTCAGCAACCAATTCAACGGGGATACCGGGAAATAACGGCTGGATTCAGGTTGTGCGTATGGAAAAGGATACCGCAATGGTGGACGATGCCATGCTGATTACGGTAGTGGATTACGACTACCTCGACACCTATGGCATCGAACTGATCCAGGGCCGGAACTTCGACCGCAATATGGGAACCGATGCCGAAGAGGCTGTGATTGTAAATGAAGCCACCGTGAAAGAATATGGCTGGACCGACAATCCCATCGGGAAAAAGATCAACTGGGGTTTCGACCTCGACGGGAATACCGGCAGGATGCTCAAGGTGATCGGCGTTACTAAGGATTTTCATTTCAATTCGCTGCACAATAAGGTGGAACCCATCATGATGTTTCTTGCAGATTTCAACAAATTCTATCTAACGCTTCATGTTAACGATGAGAATTTTGGCAGCACCATCCAGTACATCGAGGACAAATGGAACGGGTATGGCGCCAAACGGCCCTTCGATTTCAGGATGCTCGATGATACCTGGAGCGAGATGTACGAATCGGAGCAAAAGCTGGGCGTGATATTTACCATTGCCACCATCCTTACCATCTTTATTGCCTTGCTCGGGTTGTTGGGTTTATCCTCTTTCGTTGCCGAACAAAAAACCAAAGAGATTGGCATACGTAAAGTAATGGGAGCTTCCCTGGGCAGTATCCTCGGTTTGTTGTACCGCGAGTTCATCATCCTTATCTTCATTGCCTTTGTAATTGCCATTCCTGTTGCCTGGTGGCAGCTCGAAATATGGCTTGATCGAAGTTTTGTATATCACATCAATATTTCGGCGACAACCATTATTTTGTCGGGCATGCTTGCCATCCTTCTCAGCAGCATCACCGTAAGCTTACATATCCTGAAAGCAGGCACCGGAAATCCGGTGGATGCCATCAAATATGAATAAGCTGTTTGAAATTGTAAAACACAACCGCACCTGGTTCATTCAGATGCGGTTGTGTTGTATTTTAGGTACAACAATCAGGCGCTCACCCGTCATTTATCATTAAAAAACTTTTAAGCATACCTTCGTTCAAGGTAAAGCGTTATTTTTGTTCACCCCCTGTCCGGGGGAAGTTAAACATAACGATTCATCCATTGTTTATCCTGAAAAATTTAAAAGCATCTTTTACATGAAATACAGGAAAGTATTAACCTGGATAATGATTTTGGTGATCATTGGCGGCGGGTTTGCGGCTATGCAGATTTTGATATCCTTGAAACCGGAACCGCCCCGGGCCACTGTGAAAAAGCAAAAGCGCCTGGTTGAAACACGCCTTGTGCAGTATGGCGACGTGGAAACAGCTATAGAAGTGCCGGGCAGGCTTGCCTCAGGCAGGGTAGTGGAGATTATTTCGGAGGTGCAGGGGGAAATACTTCCCGGAAATGTGCCCCTGAAGAAAGGACAGGGTTTTAGCCGGGGCGAATTGCTGTGCACCATCTACGACACCGAACAGGTGCTCACCATTAAAGCCAGCAAAAGCAGGTTTCTTAACAGCCTTGCAAATGCATTGCCGGATGTAAACTTCGACTATCCTGATAAATATGATAAGATCCTGGATTTTTTCGAGAGCGTGGAATTGGACGAACCTATGCCCGCGATGCCGGAAATCGATGACAAATCCCTGAAGGTTTTCCTGGCCAGCCGCGA
>JBKHBQ010000129.1:0-11057 GCA_046542305.1 Bacteroidales bacterium | reverse complement strand
CTATATTTTATGCCGCTGTACATCGAAGGGCTTGCCGCCAATTGGGAAATCATCATTTTCGTTGTAGGTCTTGTTCTGATTGCCGTAGAGATTTTTGCCATTCCGGGATTCGGGGTGGCGGGAATACTGGGTATCACGATGGTAATTGCAGGCCTGGCGCTGAGTATGGTCGATAATTTTGGCTTTGAGTACAAAAGCTTTCCTTTCGGCGAACTGGTCTCGGCCTTGTTTGTGGTGGTGATTGCCGCCTTTACCTCGCTGATCCTCTCGTTTTGGGTAAGCAAACGTCTGTTTACAACCACCACCTTTGGCGAACTTGCCCTGGCCACCATTCAGGATAAAACCGAAGGCTACACCTCAGCCGTGGCTACCTACACCCAGATGATCGGCAAGGAAGGCACCGCCAGGACCGTGCTCAGGCCTTCAGGAAAGATCCTTATAGATGACGAAATCTACGACGCCACAGCCGAATCCGGCTTCATCGAAAGGGATGAAAAGATCAGGGTAACCCGCTACAGCAACACACAGTTGTTTGTAAGGAAAATTTCATAAACGGGCTTTCTTTTCCACTGGCTCCGCAACACATTATCTTTCAATAACAAACAAGCCATCGACGGCATGTATTTTATTTGTATCTTTGCACTCCAAAATTTGGATTTTATATGCTTGAAAAACTCGAAGCAATCAAGAAAAGATGGAAAGACATTGAACAGCAGATGAACGATCCGGCAGTGATTTCGGACATGAAAAAATTCATCAGGCTGAATAAAGATTATAAAGACCTTCAACCGATTATAAAAGGATATGACGAATTAAAGAAGATCAGCAGTGACATCAATTCTGCCAGGGACGTGTTGAAAAATGAAAAGGATGAAGATTTCAAGGCGCTGGCCAAGGAAGAACTTGCAGAACTCACCGGGCGGCAGCAAGAATTGGAAGAGGAAATCCGCCTGATGCTGATCCCTGCCGATCCCGAAGACAGCAAAAACGCCATCGTAGAGATCCGTGCCGGCACCGGCGGCGATGAAGCCAGCATTTTTGCCGGCGACCTGTATCGTATGTACACTAAATACTGCGAATCGAAAAACTGGACCATCGAAGGTGTGGATGTAACCGAAGGTACCGTTGGCGGCTTTAAGGAAATCATCTTTAATGTAAAAGGTGATAATGTTTATGGCCAGTTGAAATACGAATCGGGCGTACATCGTGTTCAGCGTGTCCCACAGACCGAAACACAGGGTCGCGTGCATACATCTGCCGCCTCCGTGGTGGTGCTTCCCGAAGCCGACGAATTCGACATCGAGCTCAAACCCAACGACATTCGCAAAGATCTGTTCTGTTCATCCGGCCCGGGCGGCCAGTCGGTAAATACCACCTATTCGGCAGTACGCCTTACCCACATCCCTACGGGGATCGTTGCCACCTGCCAGGACCAGAAATCACAGATCAAAAACTACCAGAAAGCACTTTCGGTATTGAGAACGAGAATTTTCGAGGTGGAATTCCAGAAACATCTCGACGACATTTCGTCCAAGCGCAAAACAATGGTTTCCACCGGCGACCGTTCAGCAAAGATCCGCACTTACAACTATCCCCAGGGAAGGATGACCGACCACCGGATCAACCTTACCATGTACAACCTGCAACCCATCATGGATGGGGATATCCAGGAAATTATCGATCAGTTGCAATTGGCAGAAAATGCTGAACGTCTGAAAGCGGAAGTGGAAACCTCCTGACCAAAGGCAAATTTGCTACATTTGCAAAATAATCGCTGCATTTGTTTGTTAATGAATTAATCCCTCATATTAATCAGCAGAAATTTAATAATCCTTCTCAGGAAGAAAATAATATTTTATGGAATATAATTCACAGCGGGACAAGCTCCTGATTCCGGAATACGGCAGAAACCTGCAAAAGATGGTCAGACTGGCCACAACCATGGAAGACCGCCACAAGCGCACACAAATGGCGCACGTGCTGGTAGACATTATGGCGCAGATCCATTCACCACAAATTAAAGATACCACGGACCTCCGGCACAAATTGTGGGATCACCTGCACATTATGGCCGATTTCGAACTGGATGTGGATTCGCCCTTTCCCGTTCCCGACAGGGAAGTTTTAACCAAATCCCCCCGCAGGCTCGGCTATCCGCGAGGTGCCGTCCGCTATAATTATTATGGCCGGAATATCCAGATGATCATCGAGAAAGCCGTGGAGATGCCCGATGGCCCTGAAAAGGATGCACTTATCGTGAATATCGCCAACAATATGAAAAAGGCATACCTGACCTGGAACCGCGACTCGGTGGACGACACATTAATTGCGCAGCATCTCAGGGAACTTTCACGCGACAACCTGCACATTCCCGTAGACGAGCAATTGAATGCCACCCACGAGATCCTCGGCCGCAATGTGAAGAAAAAACCGGCAAAACAGCAGAAAGGCCAGGGCCGCCGGAGAAAAAATTAATTTTTATAAACCAGTAAATACCATCGCATGGGCTCGTTTGAAATCTGCGGCGGAAAAAAACTTAGCGGTGAGATCATACCCCAGGGAGCCAAAAATGAAGCCCTCCAGGTAATATGTGCCACCCTGCTCACCGACCAAAAAATTACCATCAGGAACATTCCCGCTATCATCGATGTGATCAAACTCATCGATCTGCTGAAAGGACTTGGTGTGGAAATCGCTAAAGAAGGCGAAAGCGATTACAGCTTTAAAGCTGCCGACATCGACCTGGATTTTCTGCGTTCCGACATCTTCAGGAAGAAAAGTGCAGAACTTCGCGGTTCCATTATGATTGTGGGACCACTGCTCACAAGGTTTGGAAAAGGATTCATTCCACAGCCCGGTGGCGATAAGATTGGCAGAAGAAGGCTCGACACCCATTTTACCGGATTGCAAAACCTCGGCGCGAAATTCGAATATGATTTCCACGAGAATTTTTACCGTGTGGATGCCTCCCAACTAAGGGGCACCTATATGCTGCTTGACGAAGCTTCGGTGACCGGCACCGCCAACATCGTGATGGCCGCCACCATGGCCATAGGCACCACCACCATCTTCAATGCCGCCTGCGAGCCGTATGTGGTTCAGCTTTGTAAGATGCTCAACCGCATGGGAGCAAAAATCGCGGGAATCGGCTCCAACCTGCTTACCATCGAAGGCGTGGAGAGCCTGTCGGGCTGCGAACACCGACTGCTACCCGACATGATCGAGGTGGGAAGCTTTATCGGGCTGGCCGCGATGACGCAATCACAGATCACCATCAAAAATGTAAATACCGGCGACCTCGGAAACATTCCTGAGGTTTTCAGGCGTCTCGGCATAAAGATCGACTCCAGCGACGGCGATCTGTATATTCCCGAGCAGGAATCCTATCAGGTAGAAACTTTCATGGACGGCTCAATCCTTACCATTGCCGACGCTCCCTGGCCTGGATTTACGCCGGACCTGATCAGCATTGCGCTGGTGGTAGCCATTCAGGCAAAAGGCAGCGTGCTTATCCATCAGAAAATGTTTGAAAGCCGCCTGTTTTTCGTGGATAAACTCATTGATATGGGCGCACAAATTATCCTTTGCGACCCGCACCGCGCCACCGTGATCGGGCTCGACCGCAAGTACAAGCTGCGCGGCATACGCATGAGCTCGCCAGATATTCGTGCGGGCGTGGCGCTGCTTATCGCCGCACTTTCGGCAGAAGGAAAAAGCATCATCGACAACATCGATCAGATCGACCGCGGATACCAGAACATCGATGGAAGGCTTAAAGCCATCGGCGCCGACATCAACCGCATCTGACCACTGATCAAAAGTTGGCATACTTTTGTTTTATTTGCCACCATCAAAAATATTAAGATTATGAACTTACGCTTTTTTGCTATCGCAATGCTGGTTTTTATATTTTCAGGAATAACGGTTTTTTCACAACCCGAAAGAAAAACAGGAACCATGATCGGAAACATCGCTCCTGATATCACCCTGAACGATCCCGAAGGCAATCCCGTCAAGCTCTCAGACCTGAGGGGAAGCATCGTGCTGGTGGATTTCTGGGCATCGTGGTGCCGCCCTTGCCGGCGCGAAAATCCCGTGTTGGTTCAGGCTTATCAGACCTATAAGGACAAAAAATTTAAAAACGCAGACGGATTCAGGATGTACAGCATTTCGCTCGACAAAACCAAATCGGACTGGACCGATGCCATTGAGGCCGACAAACTGGAATGGAGCGGTCATGTCTGCGATTTGCAGGGCTGGCGATCAGGCGCGGCAAAATTGTTCAGCGTCAGTGCGATCCCGATGAACTTCCTCCTGGACCACAACGGAGTGATCATCGCCAAAAACCTGCGGGGTCACCAGTTGGAAGAAACCTTGAAATACCTGGTCGAAGACTAATGCTGCAAGTGACAATTTGACGCCGGAACAGCAAATGGCAAATTATTTGCAAAGCATCTGGCCAAATTCGACCTAACAATTTAATATTCTGATTTTAAGAAGTTAAGAAATATGGCTGAAGAAAAAAAAGAAAAAGGATTCAACGAGGCTGAAGCGAAAGATCAGAACCATGCCGAAAATGAAAATGCCAATGGCAGGGATGCGTCAAAAAATCAGGAAAACAACAAGCACTCATCCAAAAAGAAATTCAAAACGAACAACAAAAATCACGTGAAGGAGTTGGAGAAGAAGGTGGATGAACTTGAAGAAAACCTGGCTGACCTGAATGACAAATACCTGCGTTTGTTTTCGGAATTCGACAATTACCGCAAGCGCACCATGAAGGAGCGGCTGGAGCTCACCAAAACCGCATCGCAGGAAGTGATTATCGACCTGTTGCCTGTTCTCGACGATTTCGAGCGCGCCATTAAAGCCATCGAATCGCAGGAAGGCGGCAAGGGCAATGCTGAAGGAATTAAACTCATCTACAATAAATTCAATAACATTCTGGGCAGGAAAGGCCTGACACCGATGAAATCGATCGGCGAAACCTTTGACACCGATTTTCATGAGGCTGTCACGAATATTCCGGCACCTGCCGAGGATCAAAAAGGCAAGGTGGTGGACGAAATCGAAAAAGGCTACCTGCTCAATGGCAAAGTGATCCGTTTTGCCAAGGTAGTGGTCGGGCAATAATCCGATCATGATGCATAAAAAAACTGAAGAAACATGGCTACCATGACACAACGAGACTATTACGAGATACTTGAAGTTTCAAAAGATGCCAGCGACGGCGAGATAAAAAAGGCTTACCGGAAGATGGCGCTGAAATATCATCCGGACAAGAACCCGGGTGACACCGAGGCAGAGGAAAAATTTAAGGAAGCTGCCGAGGCCTATGAAGTGCTGCGCGATCCGCAGAAGCGGGAACGCTACGACCGTTTTGGCCATGCCGGCGTAAAAGGTCAGGCAGGTGGCGGATTCGGCGGCGGCATGTCGATGGATGACATTTTTGCCAATTTCGGCGACATTTTCGGCAGTGCATTCGGAGGGTTCGGCGGCGGATTCGCCGGCGGAACGCGTCGGCGGCGTGTCAACCGTGGTTCCAATCTTCGCGTAAAGGTAAAACTGACTTTGGAAGAAATTGCCAAAGGCGTAGAAAAGAAAATCAAGGTAAACAAATATGTAAAATGTGATTCCTGCTCGGGCTCGGGTGCCAAGGACGGCTCATCATACAGCACCTGCGGCACATGCCATGGTACCGGCCAGGTGACACGTGTAACCAACACGTTTCTGGGCCAGATGCAAACCACCTCCACCTGCCCCACCTGCGGCGGCGAAGGACAAACCATCACCACCAAGTGTATGAAATGCGGGGGCGACGGCATTGTGCGCGGTGAGGAAGTGATCAGCATCAACATTCCGGCAGGGGTAGCCAACAACATGCAACTCTCCGTTAGCGGCAAAGGAAATGCCGGTGCCCGCGGCGGCCTCAACGGCGACCTGATCGTGCTCATCGAAGAAATCGAACATGATGACCTGGTGCGTGACGGCAACAACCTGATCTACGACACCTTCATTACCTTTACAGATGCTGCTTTGGGCACAAACATCGACATCCCCACCCTCGACGGCAAAGCGCGCATTAAGATCGAACCCGGCACACATAGCGGAAAAGTGCTGCGCCTAAAAAACAAGGGAATTCCGCACCTGGAATCCTACGGCAGCGGTGACCTGTTGATCAACATCAATGTGTGGACACCGCAAAAACTTTCCAGGGAAGAAAAGGAAATCCTGGAAAAACTCGGAAAATCCGGAAATTTTCAGCCTGCGCCGAGCAAAAGCCAGCGGAACTTTTTCAGCAGGATGAAGGAGTATTTCAATTAGAAAATAGAAAACATCACCATATAAAGTAACCGTTATCATATCCAGCAAAATATTAGATAACGGTTTTTTTTAATTCAATCGGAAACCTATGGAAATATTACAAGCCCGGAGCGTTCGAAAACAGTTTGCCGGTCATCTGGCCCTCGACAACGTGAGCATCAGCGTGCCCCAGGGGAGCATTTTCGGGCTGCTTGGACCCAACGGCGCCGGCAAAACCACCCTCATCCGCATTATCAACCGCATAACCGCACAGGATGAAGGAGAACTGTTTTTTGAAGGCCGCCCCATCCGCACCAACGATATTTACAGGATCGGCTACCTGCCGGAAGAACGTGGTCTGTACAAAAAAATGAAGGTGGGTGAACAGGCTGTTTACCTGGCCCAGCTTAAAGGCCTCAGCAAACAGGAAGCCATGGAAAAAATCAGGTATTGGTTTAAGAAATTCGATATCGCCGCATGGTGGAACAAAAAAGTGGAGGAGCTGTCGAAGGGCATGCAGCAGAAAGTGCAGTTTATCGTCACGGTTTTGCACGAGCCAAAACTCCTGATCTTCGACGAACCTTTCAGCGGCTTCGATCCCATCAATGTAAACCTGCTCAAGGAAGAAATTCTTAATTTCAGAAATAAAGGCACCACGGTGATTTTTTCCACACACAACATGTCGTCGGTGGAAGAGCTTTGCGACCATATTGCTTTGATAAACAATGCCAGAACGATCCTCGACGGCAGCATGAAGGAGATCAAGGAAAACTACAAGAAGAATATTTTTGAGATCAGGTACGAAAATCATCTGGAATCGCTCTCGGCCATCCTGCCCGGGAATTATGTGCTGCTTGAGGAGCACACCGCGGCACGCATCAAAAGTGCACGGGTACAGATCCCCGGTCAAAGCTCGCCCAACGATCTGCTTAACGAACTGATCAAACACGTGGAAATCCACGGATTCACTGAAATCATGCCCAGCATGAACGACATCTTTATTTCAAAAGTTAAAGAAAGCAGCAAATCATGAACAAGATCCTGATCATTATCAAGCGTGAATACCTGACGCGGGTAAAGAAAAAGTCGTTTATCATTATGACCATCCTGGGCCCCATCCTGATGGCTTCGATCTGGATCGTGCCCATTTACCTCACCACGCTGTCGGGTGACAATTATACCGTGCAGGTCCTCGACGAAAGCGGCATGTTCAGCACACAGTTCAGGGACACCGAAAACATCGATTTCGTCCCCATTGATATGGAGCTCGAAAAAGCCAAATCGCTGCTGTCCACCGGCGAAGATTTATCGCTGTTGTATATTCCTGCCACAGAACTGAACGTGCCGAGCGCCGGAATTCTGTATTCCAACTCACAGCCCTCCATCGATGTAACCAGTCAGATTAAGGACATTATGAAAAGGCAGGTGGAAAGCCTTAAACTTGAAGCCTCGGGCGTTGATCCTGAAATCCTGCGGTCGATCAAATCCACCGTACACCTCAATACCATCAGAATCGATGACGAGGGCAACGAAAAGAAAAGTTTTACCGAGGTAAGCCTGGTGCTGGGAATTTTCTCGGGGCTGCTGATCTACCTGTTCATATTCATCTTTGGCGCCCAGGTGATGCGCGGGGTGATCGAGGAAAAATCGAACCGGATCGTGGAGGTGATCATCTCATCGGTTAAACCCATGCAACTGATGATGGGAAAGATCGTAGGCGTGGCACTGGTCGGGCTCACACAATTCATGCTTTGGGTGGTACTTACCTTCACCATTGTTATGGCTTTCCAGCTTTCGATGGATGGCGCGCCACAATTGTCGCAAACCGAAAAAGTGTATACCCAGGGAAAGATCCTCGATGAACAGCAGTTGGGCGACTTGTCGCAGCAGATGCAACAGGAGGATTCCACCACGTATCAGATCCTGGAAGCCATCAGCACCATCAATTATGGAGTGATGATCGCATCATTTCTGTTCTTCTTTCTGGGCGGTTACCTGCTTTATGCGGCGCTGTTTGCCGCCATCGGCTCGGCAGTCGACAACGAAACCGACACCCAGCAGTTCATGCTGCCCATTACCATTCCACTGATCCTGTCGATGGTCATGGTGGGGTTTATCACCACCAACCCGTCGGGTCCCATCGCTTTCTGGTTTTCGATCATCCCGCTCACTTCGCCGGTGATCATGATGGCACGCATCCCATTCGGCGTTCCCTACTGGGAGATGGCCCTATCGATGGCTTTACTGGTGCTGGGATTTCTTTTCACCACCTGGCTTGCCGCAAAAATCTACCGCACCGGAATCCTGATGTATGGCAAAAAAGTTAATTATCAGGAACTGTGGAAGTGGATAAGATATTCCGGCTGATCCGGATATCCAAACCAGCCTGTGATGAGGCTGTTGATAATTTATGAACAATGTACAATTCATGCAAATCCGCTCCAATGAAATACATACACATCAGGATCATACCTCAGCAAAAAGAAGAAGAGGTGGCAGAAATTATAATTGCCCGGCTATCTGATTTGCCTTTCGAAAGCTTTTCGCAAGACGGAGAAGGGATATCAGCATACATGCCCGAACATGTCTACAATAAAGATGAAGCAGAAACATTGCTCGAAGATATTGATCAGTATTTTCCTGTAAGCTGGATGACTGAAACCATTGCCGAACAAAACTGGAACAGGAAATGGGAAGAGTATTACGAGCCGGTGCTGGTAGCAGGAAAAATATATATCCGGGCGCCGTTTCATGAGCCCATGGCGGAGGCTGATCATGAAATCATCATCGAACCGAAAATGTCGTTCGGCACCGCGCACCACGAAACTACCCAGCAAATGATGGAACTGATGCTGGACATGGACTGGAAAAACCGCTCGTTCCTCGATATGGGCTGCGGCACCGGCATCCTGGCAATTCTTGCTTCGAGGCTGGGAGCCGCCCACGGGCTGGCCATCGACAACGACAAATGGGCATTTGAAAACTGCCGCGAAAATCTGCTTAAAAATGCCATCACAAATGTGGAGCCACTTTTGGGAGATCAAAACCTGATCGGAAAAAACAAATTCGATTTTATTCTGGCCAACATCAACCGCAACATTCTCCTCGGGCAAATGGAAGCATATGCCAGTTCGCTGAATGACGGCGGAAGCATTGTCTTCAGTGGCTTTTATGAAACGGACGTCCCGATCCTGCTTGAAAAAGCCACCGAATTCGGCTTCAGGCTCAAAAGAAAAATCAGCCGCAACGGCTGGGTGGCCATGGAGGTGCAATAATTTACGGATATTTGCGCTTATTCTTATCAGAATCAAATGGAGCACATCCGTACATGAGCATTCGATACGCGCTACCTGCAATTATTCTTCTGCTGATTTCCTTTGCGGGAAAGGGCCAGCAAACCCGTTCCTTTACGCCCGACTCTACGGTTTTCATCGGTGAGCTCAATGCTTTTTTCGAAGATATCCGCATCAAAGAAAACCGGGAAGAGGCCCTGGCAAAACTGCAGGTATTTGCCACATACTGGAATGGCGGAGATTTTACCATTCCGCAAAAACAACTCATCTATACCACTGCCAACCTGATGCTGGAACGCAGGTTGAAATCCTATCCCGATTTCACGGAATATCTGGAGATGCTGCCGGCTTTTAAAAAATCGGAAGTCAACGAAGAAGATTTCAACATCTGGCTCGAGCGTGCAAAGCAGATGCTCGAAGAAAGCCGAAGCAGCCGCAATTTCAGCAACTTAATAGATGCCACACAGATTTTTCTCGGTCAGCAATATCTGTATACTACCCGCATCCATACCTGGAAGATCGACGCAGAGAAATACCGCTTTATCAGCGATTCTGTTTTCGCGGTTATGTTTTCCAATGCAGAGCTCATCTGTTTTACCGATCGCGACAGCACTTTTATTCACCGAACCAACGGCACCTGGTATCCTGATTCGGAAACCTGGCTGGGTGCTGGGGGAAAAATTACGTGGCAACGTGCCGGCCTCAGTCCCGATACGGTATTTGCAGAAATAAACAACTACAAGCTTTCGCTGAGGGATTCGAATTTTGAAATAACACCGGTTACCTTCTACCACAAAGCCTACCTGCCCGGGCCGCTCCAGGGCACACTCACCGAAAAAACATCCTCCTACAAGGTGACCCCCGACAATACACATTATCCGCAATTCAGCTCGGATATTCGAAACCTGTTTATCGGCAATATTTTTCAGGACGTGGATTACGAAGGCGGATTCGCAATGAAGGGCGCCAAGATCCTGGGCACCGGCGATGAATTTAAAATGGCGAAGCTCACTTTTAAGCGGCCCTATCGTGATAAGCGGGGAAATTACGACCTGCTGGTGGCACGCTCGGATATGTTTGTGATCGAGCACGACCGCATGTACGCCTCTCAGGCCGCAGTAAACATTTTCCACCAGGATGATTCCATCTTTCATTCCGGATTGCAGTTCAAATACAGGAATAGGGAGCGCGAGGTATCGATGCTGCGTATCGAAAAAGGCATCGAGCAAAGCCCCTATTTCGATACCTATCACGATGTGGACATCGATTGTGAAGCCGTGTACTGGAACATGGATGAAGACGAAATCGATTTCCGCTCGGCAAAAGGGTTGAATAAGGTGAACCGCGCCAGCTTTGTTTCCGACAGGTACTATTCCGAGCGGCAATTCGACTTCCTTCAGGGGCTGGATTTTAAGCACCCGCTCTTGTGGCTGCGCGATTATTCGCGGGGGTACGATACCG
>JBKHBQ010000128.1:0-11062 GCA_046542305.1 Bacteroidales bacterium | reverse complement strand
TTTTTTTGGCGCGGGTAGCAATGGTCTGTTTCAGGATTTCAGATTAACGATTAACGATTGGCGGTTTTAGCTGGTTGGTTTAATTCGCTGATCTGCAATGGTATTATAGTACTGCGTAGAAACAGTCTTAGGATTCCGGGTCGAACCTGCGGCAAAGCGTATTAAAAGTGCAATACTTGCAGGTGACCTGGTCATCCGTCTGGACAAAAGGAGTGTCGGGGTCGAAAATGCTTTCGATGGTTTCCCGGAGCAGGTGTTCGTAATCTTCCAGCCTGTTTTCGTCGATCAGCGTTTCTGATGCGGGTTCTCCGTTTTTGATCCCGAACCGAGCAAACCACTGGCTGAGCCTCCGCATGCTGATCACGCCGCTTTCGAAGTGCCGGTGGCTGTTTTTGTGGTTCTGATGGTATAGCCAGGCATAGGTCAGCACCTGGAACGCCTTGTCCGTTCGCGGCTTTTCCAGAAATTCTTCCCAGGATTTAAACCTCAGGTCTACACTTTCCTTTACCTGTCCTGTCTTGTAATCGATAATCCGGATGATGCCGCCGGTTTCGTCCACGCGATCGATATTTCCCCGGATCATCACATTGGGGAAGTCTTGGTTTCCGGTTGAAACGGGTGCTTTCACTTCCTCTTCCAGCCCGCGGATAAAAAGTTGTTCACCGGAAGCATGGAGTGTTTCCAGCCATTGTTTTTCATGTTCCAAAAACCGCACCACAAAGCGTTTGATAACTTCGCTAAGCAGCCGGTTCCGGCCCATGGTGATGTCCCCGCCGGGATATTTGTCCCGGTAGGCCTGCGTCAGAAATTCGTTCACATTCTTAAGCATCATATCAACATCTGCCGTAGTAACGGATTTGCCGACAAATGGTTTATACATTTGTTCCAGCGCATGATGTACGATATTGCCCATAGTACGTGCTTCGAGGCTTTCCTCCACTTCTTCGGTTTCCTGCAGGCGGGCAATTTCATGAAAGTAAAACTGAAGGCTGCAATTGCGGTAGCGGATAAGGGTGGTTGGCGAAAATCCCTTTTCTGCTTTCTGACTCAGCACTTCCATGATCGGGGTGGTTTTTCCGATCGCAATAGTACGTATACTGCTTTTTGGTGGCGGCGGCAGGCTGATGATCCTGTGGCTGATGTTGCTGCCGGGTTGATAGTCGGGCAGTTCGTGCATCAGTTGTCTGATAAAACGGCTCGGTTCGCCCCCGCCCAGCTGGCCGGATTCGGTATCATAGATCAGGCAGATTTCTGAAGCACGCTGCAACAGGCGGTAAAAATGATAGGCAAACACTGCATTTTTTTCCTGATAGGTAGGCAATCCGAATTCGCGCTGGATATCCCACGGAATAAACGAATTGCCCGGAGATGCCGAGGGCAGCAGGCCTTCGTTGGCCGACAACAGGATGATCCTCTCGAAGTCGAGGTTACGTGTTTCGAGCATGCCCATGATCTGCAATCCTTTCAGCGGCTCTCCCGAAAAGGGGATGCGGCTCATCGACGCAATGGCTGTAAACAACTGCCGCAGCGAACCGGCATTGTCAACCGACCGGTATTTTGTTATAAGTTCTTCAAGCCGGTTGTTGATCAGGGCGAAATGATACATGTATTCGAGTTGGATGCCGCTGCTGTCGCTTTTTTGTTCGATATAAAAGTCGCGGAACACTTCGATGATGCTGCCGGTAATCCTGACGATCTGTGCCGGGGCAGGCAGCGGGTTTTCGAAAAGCAGGTTGAAAAGCTTTCGGGCATTCTCCGGATAATCTCCTGATAATTCCTTTAAATCGCCGGAAGCGTAAACCACCTTGTTGGCATTTTTGATTTTCTGGGCCAGTGGCAAGGTGTCAGTGAATTCCTTCAGGAAAGGATGTTGCAGAAGCTTCAGGACATCGGCGTAATAAAATGCGGGATCCTTTCTGCGCTTAAGGCCGGTGAGCCGGTGTGTATTTTCGTAGAGCCGGTAGGTAAGTTGCAGAAACTGGTACACGTTGGTATTTCTGAGCGGGAAACCCATGGTAAGGTTGTATCCGGAAACCGATGCAGGAAGAGCGTTGAGCAGGGGAATGAGCAGCCCTTCATCAGCAAGCACCACAGCAGTTCGGGTGAGGTCCGGGTTTTTTGCTTTTCCGCTATTTAGCCAATCATTAACCACCCCGGCGGCCAGCCGGGCCTGACCCATCTTTTTGGGAACACCAAGGATGCTGATGTTTTTTTTGGTTTTCCTGAAATAATCCTCTTTCCAGCGGAATGCCTTCCCGGATTTTTCAGCGGCTTTCCTTAAATAGTATCCCGCTTCCTGATCGCCATTATCCATATAATAGCTGTCGGTATCCCACAGCATTTCGGCCCGTTCTGATGCTACCAGGTAGTCGGTAAGCATTTTTTCGGCCGAAGTGAGTGCATTGAAACCGGCAAAATAGATTTTTTCCCACCGCAGATTGAGCAGGATCTCCATCCGGTTTTCGGCTGCCGTACGGTTAATCAGCCCCTGATGGGCAATTTTTTGCGCAAGCAATCTTTTTTTCAGGCGGTCGTAATATCCACCCAGCGACTGGTAAAACCGCAGATAGGCCTTTTCGGTCCCGGTAAGAGGACCCTGATCCAAATGCCACTTTTCGATGGCTTTCACTTCGTTCAGGTATCCGAACAGCGTGTTGGCATCCACCAGATGCGCGTCGATCTCCTTGATATCTCCAAGCAGAATCTGCGCCCAGCCGATGAATTCTTCAAAAGGCTGCTTACGGTCGCCTTCGATCTCACTGTGTACTTCGTAAAATTCGAACAGCAACCTGATGTCATCCGCAGGTTTAAGGCCCGACATTTCAGAAAGAAAATCGCCTATCGAAAAGATGGCGGGTGCCAACACAGGTTTTTCGATATGCTGTGCAAGTGCCTGCCTCAAAAACAGTCCCGCCCGCTTGTTGGGCATTACCACACAGATATTTGCCAAGTCGCTGCCGTGAATTTTATGAAGGTGTGCAGCCAGTGTACCGATGAATGTATTCATGCTCCAGGGTAGATTTTTTTCAAAGATAAAAAAAGCGGCGATTGCCGAATGGGTATATTTGCAGCAATGAAGATCATCGAAAAATATTTTCCGGATTTAACTCCCGAACAGCGGCGGCAGTTCGGGATGTTGGGCAGTACCTATGCCGAATGGAACGACAAGGTGAATGTGGTTTCGCGCAAGGACATCGATAACCTCTACGAGCGTCATGTGCTGAGTTCGCTGGCCATTGCCAAGGTGATCCGGTTCAGGCCCGGCACGGAGATCATCGATGCCGGAACCGGCGGCGGATTTCCCGGAATCCCCCTGGCCATCCTTTTCCCGGAGGTTTCCTTTTACCTGATCGATTCAATCGGTAAAAAAATAAAAGTAGTACAGCATATCAGCCAAGCCCTGAATTTAAAGAATGTGGAGGCGGAGCAGATAAGGCTTGAAAAAGTAAAGCGGAAAGTGGATTTTATCGTAAGCCGTGCCGTGACGCGCATTCCAGATTTTGTAAACTGGTCTCACGGAAAAATCCGTAAGGGAACCGAAAACGAGCTCCACAACGGCATTCTGTACCTCAAAGGTGGCGACTTTGATGAAGAACTCAACAGCCTGCTTCGACATTTCAAAATCTATCCTATCAACAAGTACTTTGAAGAACCCTTTTTTGAAACGAAGAAGCTGGTGCATATCTGGTGGTAATCCCTCCGGCTGCTTTATTCCACGCTCATGACATTTGAAAGTGCTGCGCATGTTTCAATGTCAATGTTATAACTTTCAATCGTGCTGTGCATATTGAAACGTCAAAATATTGGTGAGCGCTTTTTGCGAATTATTTGCTAACTTTTGGTAGCAGGATTCTTTCAGTGAGTTTTCCAAAATGTACCCAAGTTTTAACATTTTTTATCTATTTTAGCGGCATTGTTTTCAGGGTATCTTTAACGCATTTCAAATTATAAAACTAAAATCGAATGAATAAAACACAACGATTGCTAAAGGATTCTGCCGCCCTTCGCTGGCTGGTGATGTTCCTTATCAGCGGACTCACATTCTCAACCTACTACTTCCAGGATTTTTATTCGGGACTGAAAGGGCTGCTCGAAAGCGACTTTGGTTTCACGAGTGAGGAATTCGGCAGGATGATCGGACTCACCACCATTGCCAATATATTTGGTATGATCATCATTGGCGGGATTATTCTTGATAAATGGGGCATCCGGCTTGCCGGGCTTACTTTCGGCGGACTGGCCGCTCTGGGCGGGCTGGTGTCGGCGCTTACGGCCTCAGGTTTTATTTTTGAAGATAACAAGCTCCTCGGCCTGATCATCGGCAGGGTTATGTTCGGTTCGGGCCTCGAGGTGGTTTGTGTGGTGGCCATGCGTACCATTGTGAAATGGTTTAAGGGACATGAGCTCGCACTTGCCATGGGAATCAATATGGGCTTCGGACGGCTCGGTTCGGCGCTCGCCATTGCCATTTCGCTCGACATTGCCGGCGCTTCGGTGTCTCCGGCCGTCACATTTGCTGCAAGCCTCATCGGTTTGTCGCTGATCATGTTCCTGGTTTATACCATCTTCGATGTTAAGCTCGACAAGCAAATGCAGGCTGCGAAGGTGAGCGACGGCGAGGAAGCTCCCGAAGAGGATTTCAAATTCTCCGACCTTGTGAAGCTGGTTACCAACAAATCGTTCATTTACATCACACTGCTTTGTGTGGCTTTTTATTCGGCGGTTTTCCCGTTTATCCAATACGCACCGGACCTTTTGGTGAACAAATTCGGTTTTTCCTATCTCCTCCCTAAAGAGGCTGCTGTGGTAGCCTTTGGTAGCGAAGCTTTTGGTAATGCGCTGGTTTATATCACTGTTTTTCTCTTTGCCATTGGCATTACGGTGGTACCTAACAACATGAAGAATAAAAATCATAAAATGATGGTCAGGGGTATTCTGCTGGTATCCTTTGCAGTTCTGGTGTACCTCAACCTCGACATGATCAGGCATTGGCTGGTTAACGGCCCGAAAACATCAGCGCTCATTCCGCTGGGTACGATCATCTTCACCCCGATCTTTGGAAACATCGTGGATAAAAAAGGAAAAGCGGCATCGCTGATGATGCTGGGGGCTTTCCTGCTGATTTTTGCCCACGTATCGCTTGCACTGTCGAGCAACCCATTTTTTGCCTACATGGGCCTGTTGAGCCTTGGTATTGCTTTCTCGTTGGTTCCGGCAGCCATGTGGCCGTCAGTGGCTAAGATCGTTCCTGAAAACCGGCTTGGTACAGCCTATGCCACCATGTTCACAGTGCAAAACTGGGGCCTGGGATTGTTTTTCTGGGGAATCGGCGCACTTCTTACAGTGGTTAATACAGATGTGGTTGAAGCCCTTCGGAATCGTCGCAGCATGCTCGAAGAACAGGAGGGCCTGAAGAATGCAGGTGAGATTAGTAACCGTGTGAAGGAACTACAGATTCAGGGCGAGCTTCCCTACTACGATTACACCATCCCGATTCTGGTGCTGGTGCTTTGTGGTGTGATTTCCATTTTCCTCGCTTACCAGCTTAAGCGTGCCGACAAACAACAAGGTTATGGACTGGAACTGCCTTCGGGTCATAAAGACGATCCTACAATCCTGCAGGCTGAGGGACAGGGTAACGTGGAATAAATAAAAGATTTTTATAGTACAAGAGGCGCTCATCCGGGCGCCTTTTTTAATTTTTGGATTTTCTATTTTTGCTGTAGGATTCTTTTTAACGATGATCAACATTACCTTTATTTTGGTGGAACCGGCCGTTCCTGAAAATATCGGAGCGGCAGCCAGGGCGATAAAAACCATGGGATTTGATCAACTGCGGCTGGTAAATCCATGCCAATTCCATGATGGGAAAGCCCGCTGGGTGGCGCATGCTTCAACGGAAATTCTCGACAGGGCGCGGGTTTACACATCACTTGCAGAGGCTGTGCAGGATCTCGATTTTGTGATCGGTACCAGCGCCAGGGCCAAATCGGCCAAAGCAGATCATCATCCGGCGGAAAGTATTCAGGATTTATTGCAGGCAAAGGTGCAAAGCCTGACAAATGTGGGAATTGTTTTTGGCCGGGAGGAATCGGGGCTTTCAAACGAAGAACTCCGGCTTTGCGACATATCAACCTACATTCAGATGCAAACTACACATCCTTCGCTGAATCTGGCTCAGGCGGTAATGTTGTACGCGTATCTGCTTTCAGAAAAAACCATTGCGGAAAGGCCGGTAAATAGTTTGTCTCCTTCCGAACCGAAATTTGCCGCACTGAAAAATCAGGTTTCCGAGCTGTTGAAAAATACAAAGATTGCCGGCAACCCCAATATCTATCATCGGATATTCGAAAGGCTTGCGTTGCTTGAGGATAACGACGTAAACCTTGTGCTGTCGGTGATTGCAGCTCTGGAAGAAAAATATCGCTCCTGCGGTTGATATTCAGATCGTAAAAATATTTTACCTTTATCGCAATGATCTACTTAGCACCGCTGCAGGGATATACCGAAATCGATTTCAGGCGTGCGTGGTCGAGCCTGTTTACGGGTATCGACATGGCGGTGAGCCCGTTTATTCCGCTGGCCGAAGGATTGCGTTTCCGCAATTCGCATCTGCGTGATGTTATTCCGCAGCATAACACCCGCGTGCCTGTGATCCCGCAGGTTTTGGGTACCGATCCCGTTAAGTTTATCAGGCTGGCGCAGCGGTTGCAGGAACTGGGATATGACACTGTGAACTGGAATCTCGGTTGTCCAAAACTTTCAGTGGCGCGCAAGAAACGTGGTTCGGGAATCCTTCCATATCCTGATGAACTTCGTAGTATCTTCGACCGCCTGCTGCCGTCACTGCCCCTGAGATTGTCGGTTAAGACCCGCCTGGGATTTCATTCGCCGGATGAGTTCTTTAGCCTTACAGCAGTTTTCAACGATTATCCGCTCGAATGCCTGATCATTCATCCGCGCATCGGCGAACAGATGTACGAAGGCGAAATGCACCTGAATGTACTCGATCAAACCATCGATGAACTGAAGCACAGGCTGGTTTTCAGCGGAGATATTTCGTGCCCCTGTCAGTTTCAAAAAATGAAGGAACGGTATCCTCAAATCAGCGATTGGATGATCGGCCGCGGCATTTTGGTTAATCCTTTCCTGCCCGAGATGATCAAAAACAAACCCACTACTCCCAATGATGCCACCATCCGCCGCAGGCAAAAACTTTTTCATGAAGAGCTGTTTTGCGAGATCAGGGATAAATTCAGCCGCGATCGAACCATCATCAATAAAATGAAAGATTATTGGTCGTATTTTGCCAGGTGGTTCGAAGGGGAACAGGAAATTTTCAGGCTGCTGGCCCACCAGCAGTCACTCGCCGTCTTTATCGACGAAGCCCGCCGAATTCTGGATGAACGGCCCCTGGCGCCGTTCGAATACCGATCGAACGCCCAGGTGAGGGTTAAGGGAGTAAAAATCCGTTGACGTATTAAAACAGCGGAATTTCGAATTTTGTGCTAATTTTGTACGCAATGAGAAACGTTAGAAATTTCTGTATCATCGCCCATATCGATCATGGTAAGAGTACACTGGCCGATCGCCTGCTGGATCTCACAGAAACACTTACCGAAAGGGAGAAGAAGGAACAAGTGCTCGACAGCATGGATCTGGAGCGTGAGCGTGGCATTACCATTAAAAGCCATGCCATCCAGATGGTGTATAAGCGCGAAGGTGCGGAATATATTTTCAACCTTATCGATACACCCGGACATGTGGATTTTTCCTACGAGGTTTCCAGGTCCATCGCCGCCTGCGAAGGTGCTTTGCTGATCATAGACGCCACGCAGGGCATCCAGGCTCAAACCATCTCCAACCTCTACCTTGCCATCGATCACGACCTGGAAATCATTCCGGTACTCAATAAAATGGATCTGGAAAATGCCATGCCCGAAGAGGTAAAGGATCAGATCGTCGACCTGGTTGGCTGCAACCGCGACGACATTATCGAAGCAAGCGGAAAAACCGGCTACGGCGTAGATGCCATTCTGGAGGCCATCGTCGAAAGGATCCCCTCGCCCAAAGGCGATCCTGAAGCGCCGTTGCAGGCACTGATCTTCGATTCGGTTTTTAACAGCTACCGCGGAATTATTGCCTATTTCAGGATCTTCAACGGAAAACTCAGAAAGAATGATTTCGTAAAATTTGTTGCTACCGGAAAAGAATATAATGCAGACGAGATCGGGGTGCTGCGGCTGGGTTTTCATCCAAAGGAAACGCTGCAGTCCGGCGATGTGGGTTATATTATTTCGGGAATAAAAACTTCGCGTGAGGTGAAGGTGGGAGATACCATCACCCATGTAGAACGACCCTGCAACAGTATGATTTCAGGATTCGAAAACGTAAAACCCATGGTTTTTGCCGGGATTTATCCTGTAGATGCCGATGATTATGAAGAGCTCAGGAATTCCATGGAAAAGCTTCAGCTAAATGATGCTTCTTTAACCTTCGAACCCGAATCGTCGGCAGCGCTTGGATTTGGCTTTCGCTGCGGTTTTCTGGGATTGCTGCATATGGAGATCATCCAGGAGCGTCTTGATCGGGAGTTCGACATGGATGTGATCACCACGGTACCCAACGTAAATTACAAAGCCTACACCACCGACGGCGAGATGGTGAATGTGCACAATCCTTCCGGAATGCCCGATTCAAACCACCTCGATCATGTGGAGGAACCAATCATCCGGGCGCAGATCATTTCCAAGTCAGAATATGTAGGCTCGATTATGAACCTGTGCATCGACCGCCGGGGTGAACTGAAAAACCAGGTGTACCTCACCAGCGATCGCGTGGAGATCACTTTCGAATTGCCGCTTTCTGAAATCGTGTTCGATTTTTATGATAAACTAAAAAGTATTTCAAGGGGTTACGCCTCCTTCGACTACGTAGTTACCGGCTATAAACCCGCCAAACTCGTGCGCCTCGATATTCTGCTCAACGGCGAAAGTGTGGATGCGCTATCCACGCTCATCCATTTCGATAATGCCTACACCTTCGGACGTCGCATGTGCGAAAAGCTGAAGGAACTGATCCCCAGGCAGCAATTCGATGTTGCCATCCAGGCGGCTATCGGTGCAAAGATTATTGCACGCGAAACCGTGAAAGCCGTTCGCAAGGACGTTACGGCAAAATGCTACGGCGGCGACATTACGCGAAAGCGCAAGCTGCTCGAAAAGCAGAAAAAAGGAAAGAAGCGGATGCGCCAGGTAGGAAATGTGGAGGTGCCGCAATCGGCTTTCCTTGCTGTTCTCAAGCTCGATTAAAATTGCATGAATCACCATATTATGGAAAAAGCAGAAACGAGATCCCGTTTTCTGGCATTGCTGGTATTTGGCATTGCGATGGGTTTTTTGGAAGCTGCCATCGTGGTTTACCTGCGCAAGCTTTATTTCCCGGCAGGTTTCAGTTTTCCGCTTGTCGTACCCGATGATCCGCTGGTGATTTTTGCCGAACTGGTACGCGAGGTGGCTGCCGTCGTTATGCTGCTTGCGCTGGCGTGGATTGCCGGAAAAAACTTTCTTCAGCGATTTGCCTGGTTTCTCATTTCTTTTGCCTTCTGGGATATTTTTTATTATGTGGGGCTTAAAATCTTCCTCAACTGGCCCGAATCGTTGCTTACCTGGGATGTGCTATACCTTATCCCCGTTACCTGGGTCGGTCCGGTGCTGGCGCCGGTGCTGAGTTCGCTGCTGATGATCGCACTGGGATGGGCGTTACTCAGAGTGGATAGGGCAGGGCAGGAGGTAAAAACCAATGAGTGGATGATGATATACAGCGGTGCCTTCATCATTTTTCTCACCTTTATCTGGGATTTTTCGGTGATGATCGTCCGGCACGATCTGTACTACGCTTTTTTTTCTATACCCGAAAACGAAAGATATATTTCCCTTGTTGAAACCTATGTGCCCGATAAATACAACTGGTTTATGTTTGCGGTGGCCGTGCTGCTGATTGGCTGGGCTGTTAGCCGTATGCTTCGAAGAACGGGACCTCTGTTTCGTGGGGCAGTGTGATTAAACATATCACTCCCTTTTTTGGACAAAAAAAAGGCCGCCAACCGGCAGCCTTTCAAAATATTCTTATTTATGCATGCGCTTACGCACCAAGTGCAAAGCGATAGAAGCTGGTCACTGTAAGATCCTTATCGGATTCATTCAGATATTCGCCAACGGTTTTTTTGGAATCCTTGATGAAGTCCTGGCTGAGCAGGGTGTTTTCCTTAAAGAATTTACCGAGGCGGCCCTGGGCGATCTTATCGAGCATGGCTTCGGGTTTGCCTTCCTGACGTGCCAGTTCCTTGCCGATTTCGAGTTCTTTATTCACGATTTCTTCAGGTACATTTTCCTTGCTGATGGCAACAGGGTTCATGGCCGCAATCTGCATGGCAACATCATGACCTTTTTCATCAACATCTGGTGCATCGGCTTTGTTGAGGCCAACCAGTGTACCGATTTTATTGCCAAGGTGGTTGTAAGCAAAAACTTTTGGTGCATCGATTCCTGCAAATGAATCGAATTCCATCTTTTCGCCTGTTTTGCCGATCAGGTTGTTGAGTTCCTGTTCTACAGTGCCATTTCCCATTTCCAATGCTTTGGCATCTTCGAGGGTGGTAACCTTGTTTTCGATGGCCAGGTCGGCGATTTTCTTCACGAAATTCACAAAATCCTCGCTTTTACCTACGAAATCGGTTTCGCAGTTTACCATCACCAGCACACCAAAGTTTCTTTCGGCATTGGTTTTGCCAAAAACATAACCTTCGGTAGCATCTTTATCAGCTCTTTTGGCGGCTACTTTAGCGCCTTTTTTGCGCAGGATGTCAACAGCTATTTCAAAATCGCCTTCGCTTTCCTGAAGGGCTTTTTTACAATCCATCATACCGGCTCCGGTTTGCTTGCGGAGTTTTGCTACATCAGCAGCAGTAATGTTTGCCATGTTTAATGATTTTTATGTGTTAATGGATGAAAATTTCATGTTAAGAAAAAAGAGACTCTGAAATAAAATTCATCATCTCTTT
>JBKHBQ010000127.1:0-11075 GCA_046542305.1 Bacteroidales bacterium | reverse complement strand
CAATCGATTCATTGGATTTGCCAAGTAAAACTGATCTTGAGCCAAATACTTTCAGGTCTTGACCAAGCGCAAACGAATTTGAGCCCGTCACAATATTTGTGCTTCCAAAACCGCCGGCGTAGCTACCAGATACTTCATTGTTTAAGCCTGATGCTATGGATTTATAGCCGGCAGCTGAATTTTGCCGGCATTCAAAACAGTTTTCATCCGCCACCTGGGCCTGAATCTGAAAAGAGAAAAATATGATAATGCCTAAAAAAAGTATGTTCTTTTTCATGTCAATTTTTTTTATTGTTTGATAAATTTTCCGGTTTCGCAATACCCGTTTTCTGAAATGACCTTGTAAACGTAGTTACCTCGAAGCAGGTGATCTACATTGATGTGTTCTTTTATGCCATTTATTTGATATGTTAAAACCAGGTTCCCGATGGTATTATAAATCTCTATTCTTGAATCACGAAGCGCTGTTTCCACGGTAAGCCAATCCGTTGCAGGATTGGGGTACACCAGGGCCTGCCTGATTTCAAGTCCGGGGTGTGTATCCCCTACCAGCAAGCCTTCGTTATTCAATTTAAAAAACAGCAGGTCGTACAATGCCAGTTCTGAATGGAATCTTCTGGCACCAACAAAACAACCCCCATCGCTGCAGGCATAGATGTAGGCTGTTTCGTAGTAAGTATCACCGCCAATAAAGTGTATAAAGCGGGGCTGCAGGGTGCTGTCGACCTGCCCCACTACAATCCAGCTTACGGCAGTAGGGGGAGGGTAACCAAAATAATAATTCTTCCAACTGGCAAAATAGATGCTGTCGGGGTGATTGAAATCCACTGATTGCCTGAAAGCAGTGGTTTCATTGGTATCCGGGGAACCAAAATAGTTACTGTGCATAATGTTGAGGGAGGTGTCATATATTTCAATGTAGTGCTCATCGTCCTGGTATGGTGCACCTGGCCGCTGACCATCGTAGCCAAGCAAAAAAGTGGATTCGGAATACCAATGGGTTGTTAAATGAATCATATCCCCTGACAATGGTTTACTGTACAGGTGATTGAATGCTGTGTCGAAAACAATTAGTGATCCTCCACCTCTTGATTGTTTTATACCATCTGAGCTAAAACACCAAATTTGTGATGAGTCAGGAGCAAGCAGGTATTCGAATCTTTCTGTCGCCCCGATAGGGTAAGAATAACTGTCAATAACGTTACCGCTATGATCTAATTTGATAAATAAAGGATAAGCAGCAGCATGTTGAAATTCGTAATAATTACCTGCTAAAATGAAGCCATATGGTGTAATGAATGCTTGGTCGAACTCATAATTATGGTAACCGGGAAATATGTAAAACCTAACCCAAAGCTTTTCAAGCTGGGCATTGACTTTCATAAGCAGCAGCATAAACTCTGCACAATTTTCCGAATTGGCGATACCAGTTATTAACGAGTTATCTTGACCTAAAGAAAAGTTATAATTAAAAATAAATGTAGTATCTCCGAAATAATAGTTTTTTACTGTTGTATCACCATATCTATCAATTTTCAGGAGGAATCCGTCTTTATAATTTGCAGGCATCCATGCGATAGTGTCAACTCTCCCTACCGGCACGATGAGAGCACCATCGCTACTCTCTATGGCACTGAAGTTAAAAATATAAACATTGTCGGAAACGATTACTTCATAAGTGCTTTGACCCCAGAGTAAAACAGGTAAGATAACACATGCAATTATGGCTGTAGTTTTCATCATCAATTCTCAATAGGTGGTTCGTTGGACTGGAAGTAAGCCTTGAAACGCTTTTTGAAAATTATGGTGGACAGATGAGAAATAATTAACTGTCCGCCAATTCCGGGATATGTTCCAAATATGCCTGGCTGGTTCATTAAGATGTTTTTTTTCATTGTTTTACGATTTTGGTTGTGTAAATGTTTTTATTGTTTTGTTCGATGGAAATGATGTAATGCCCCGGGCCAAGGTTGGACACGTCGGCCTGAAGCAGGTTGCCCTCCCCCTGTATGCGTTTGCGGAACACCTGCCTGCCATCTATGTTATAAATGCATAGGGTGTTGTGATTCCATGATGCTGTACCGCTAAGTTCCACAAATAGCTTGTCCGAAACAGGGTTGGGGTAAGCAGCAATTTCCAAAGCAGGGGCTGGTAATTCTGATACTCCGGTGATGATGTTGATGTCGTCGCGCAAGACTTTCCAGATCTGGATATCGCGTTTGGGTTCAGGAACATCAAGGCGGGTACCGTACAGCAGGCAGCCGTCGTCCTGTGTGGCAATGATACCCCACAGCTCGTAGTTGTAATCGCCGCCCAGTTCTTTATAGCCAAGCAGGTTCATGTCCTTGTCAATCATGTAAAGTTCTACGATTGATGGTTCTGTATTCCAAAAACCCATGATATTTTGAAACCCTCCGATGTAAATGGTGGAATCGTTGGCATAGGCCATGCTGTTGTGCTTGGCAGGGTAGTCTGTTGTGTCAACTTTATTAAGCAGCAATTCCTGCAGGAAGTTAGCTGCGGTGTCAACACGGTATACTCCGATACAGTGATCGCTGGACCCGCCGGTTTCAATGCCAATGCGTCCGGATACCAGAAACTCGGTATCCGAAAGCCAGTAGTCACAACTTACATCTCCGCCCAGAGATACTTCCCAACTCCAAAGCTGATTTACTTTTAGTATATTTAGGTCTTTGTCAAGATACATCAGTTCTATGTGATTATTATATAAAGTAGCTCTTTCGATCAGCATTAAATCATCCGAATTTGGTACTTTGGTCAACTCATAAGTAAATTCACTATGAATGTAAGAATAATACCTGCTCAACAGGGTATCGCCCAGCGGATTGAATTTGTAAAATGCAAAATCGGTAAAGGCTACCCGGTCCTTATTTTCTTCTTCCACAGCAAAGGAGGTGAGTACGATGTTGCCTTGGTTGTCAACGATAGAACAAACAGCATCGCCAAATCCTGCATAGGTTTCCCTGACCAAATATGTCTTTTCATGCAGCAATTGCAGGGATTGATCTAAAATTATCACCCATAAATGGTCTCTTTCAAGGTATTGCCCTTCTATACTGTAAGAGCCCGTAATAAAATAGTTTCCATTTTCGAGCACATTCACGGTGCTGAATACACTGATCGTATCACCTAAATCAAACCTTTTAGTGATATACCTCCCATCAGGGAAAACCTTAACTACCAATGCATCAAATGCTGCCGAGACCCAGGGTCCAATATCACCGACCAATATAACACTGCCAAGGGCATCCTCTGCGGACTTTTTTAGTATGCAATCTTCTTCATTAGAATCGATGAATATTTCAAATGATTGCTGACCATAGGAGGAGATAATCGCAGCGAACAAAATACCAACGAAGAACAGTCATATAATACTCATGTGGAGTTAAGTTTAATCAGAGAAAAGTGGAACTGTAAAAAAGATCGTGCTGGTGTTTTCAGTTATCGAAGCGGATTTAATTTGTCTCATAGCTATCGTATTTGGGTTATTTTTTTAAAAAGTCGGGTTAAATGTACAACAATATTTTTTATCTCAGCATTTTTGCCAGGAAATTTCCTGATTTCTTCTTTTTGAAGAAAGACCCTTAGCACCCAAAACATAACGCCAGGAAGTCTGATGCCTGAGGTTTACACTATTTAACTGTTACAGGATACAAGATGACAATTTATCCGCTAAACTTCCCCGCCCCGTGCCTTCCTGAGCCGCTGCAGGAAGGGTTTCGACAGAAAGCTGTTTTCGTCGAGCCGGCAGAGGTTGCGGTACATGGGCATGTTTACGGTGAAGGCCAGGATGTCGGGGGGCAGGTACTGGCGCATGGCCAGGTCGGTGGCGCCGAGGATGGCCTGCGGGCGGTTATGGCTGTCGAACAGGGGCAGCAGTTCCAGGCAGCCCGAACCGAAGGGTGCCTTCACGGCTTCGGGATCGCCGGCGGTGAAAAAATAATTGGCCGCCAGAAGGAATACACTGAGTTGGTCGGGGTTGATAAAGAAGGTGACGGATTTGATGTACTTACTAAAGTGCTCGTCGTATGGCCCGACAAAGAGGGCGCCGTACTCCGGGCTGTAGCGTTCCTGGTTGTCGAACCACTTGCCCATTAGTTCGTGGTTGGCTTTGAGTCCTTCGTCGCCGGCCAGAAATTCGATGTACTCCTGCCGGCTTTTGGTCTCCTGCCCGAAAAGCCAGGTACCGCAGCCACCGCAGCCGAAATTGTCGCCGGTGATCTTCAGCGTTTTGCCGTTCATCCAGTTTTTGTAGTGGGCAAACATGCACACATGTCCTTTTTCCTTCAGTTCCCTGATGTCGGCAAAAGGGGTTTCCGCCGGCGCATCGTAAAGCGCGATCACCGGTTTGGTGTAGTTGGATTGTTGCAGCAGGTAGGTGGGTTTGGTTGGTGCCATAGTGTTTAGTTTGATTAATGATTGGAAATAGTGTTAAGTTCGATAACAGGCTTTAACCCTCTAAAAGTTCCAGTGTGGCGGAATCGATTGACTCATCGTGTAACATCTGAATTTCTCTTTGGGTATTTTTGATATTTCTGAAATAAATGAAAGTGATCTTGGATCGAGATCCCTGATATTCGTTGCTATCTCAGCGATTTTCCTGATGCCGGGATGGTCCTGTAAAAGCTCCCAATCTGCCATTAGCCCATAATCGGGCACCCTCCCAACGATGAATTCCTTATGCTCTTCCATTGAAAGCTTTTCCCTTTCAACATCCCGGAAAAGATGAGGAGAAAACTGGTTGAAATCGATCAATGGCTTACTCATTTTTATTGTTACCTTTTGAACAAAGATAACAACATCCGCAAAAATTCGGAGATTATCAGGCGATTCTTATTTTTGCAAAAACATGTTAATGCAAGGACGATGAAGAAATTTTGGATGATGCTTGGCCTGGTAATGTTTGTATTTTGCGCAACGCCGGCCTTTTCGCAAAACAGCGAAGAACTCGAACAGGAAATCGACCGCCTGAACAACAAGATCGACGACATGCAGCACAACTTCGATGTGGTGATGAAAAACATCGACGACCTGCTGTGGTTTCAGCGTGTGGGCGACGTGGCCTACGTGGATAAGGTTTACATTTACGGCCCGCCGCTGTGGAAGGAAGAAAACCCGGATGCCCAGGGCGCCGGAAACCCGGTGAAATTCTGGACCTACACCATCATTCCCAAAACGGTGGACCCGTCCAAAAAATATCCGCTCATCGTGCTGCCGCATGGCGGGGTGCATGCCGATTTTTCGACCTACTACACCCACATCGTGCGCGAACTGGTGGCGCAGGGTTACATCATCGTAGCCGCCGAATACCGCGGCAGTACCGGTTACGGAAAGGGCCATTACGAAAAAATCGACTACGGCGGACTGGAAGTGCAGGACGTGAAGGCCAGCCGTGATTACATGATCGAAAACTTCGACATTGTCGACAAAAACCGCGTGGGCATTATCGGCTGGAGCCATGGCGGCCTTATCGCGCTGATGAATATTTTCGATTACCCCGGCGATTATCAGGCGGCCTTTGCCGGCGTGCCGGTGAGCGACATCATTGCCCGCATGGGCTACAAAACCCAGGGCTATCGCGACCTGTTTTCTGCCGGCTACCACATCGGCCAAACCGCTTACGAAAATGTGGAAGAGTACCGCCGCCGCTCGCCGGCCTGGAATGCCCACAAGATGAAGGATACACCGCTGCTCATCCATACCAATACCAACGACGACGACGTTAACGTGCTTGAGGTGGAGCATTTGATCAAATCGCTTAAGGCCGAAGACAAGGATTTCGAATACGAAATTTATCAGGATGTGCCCGGCGGCCATTCATTCGACCGGATGGATACAAAAATCGCCAATGAGATCAGGGTGAAGATCTATAAATTCCTGGCAAAGGAACTCAGTCCGCCAAACCCGATCGGCAACGTGAAGGAACTGAAAAAGGCCGCCTACAGGTTCTGAGTCTTTCAGCACAACCTACACACATCAATCAGGGCTCTATAGGTAGAACAAGTTTAAATTAGCTATTAAATACTTAATATCTGATAATTGCCTTATCTTTGCCCGGATACCGTGGATTAACAGAAGTTTATAAAGATGTCGAAAATCTTTTCATTGTCGGAGGCGGGCTCGATAGCCATCCACAGCATGGTGCTGATAGCGAAATCGGAAAACAAGCTTAATGTGATCAAAATCGCCGAACGCACCGGTTCGTCCAAACATCATGTAGCCAAAGTACTGCAACGCCTGGTGAAGGATGATTTTCTTACATCGAACAGAGGCCCGCACGGGGGGTTCAAGCTCAAGCGCTCCGCCGAAGAAATCAACCTGCTCGAAATCTACGAATCCATCGAAGGACGCATCGAAATTACAGAATGCCCGATGGATAACATGATATGCCCGTTCGATAAGTGCATCCTGGGGGATGTCATCGGAAAAATGACACAGAATTTTAAGGATTATCTGCAAAGTCAGAAATTGAGCGACTACCTTTAACAATCCTGCACCTTTAGCGTTATACATACCATGCGAACGCTATTGATCATTATCACCACAGTTTTTTTGGCCGGGGTGCCCGTGTCGGTGCAGTCACAAAAATTTGATATTCCTGTATTTGCTTATCACCGTTTTGGCGACGACCGTTTTCCGAGCACCAACATTTCTATGGAAGTTTTCGAATCCCAGCTCGAATACCTGAAAGAAAACGATTACCGGGTGCTTTCGATGGGTGAAGCGGTTGACAGGTGGACATCCGGCGATGACTTTCCCGAAAAAACAGTGGTGCTGACGGTGGATGACGGCTACCTGAGTTTTTATACCCATGGAGTTAAACTGTTGAAAAAATACGGCTATCCTGCCACCGTTTTTGTGCAGACCCAAACGGTGGGCGGCAATGATTTTATGAACTGGAATCAACTGAAGGAACTCATCCGGGCCGGCATCGAAATCGGAAACCATTCCCATTCGCACGACCATTTTGTGAATTATCCCGAAAAAGACCGGAAAGATCAATTCAGGGACGATCTGAAAATAGCTTCAGACCTGTTCCGCGAGCATCTGGGTGAAGCGCCTGAAATCTACGCCTATCCCTATGGCGAATGGACACAGGATATGGAGAAGGTGCTGGAGGAGGAAGGCTTCAAAGCCGCCGCAGTGCAAAAATCAGGCGTGCTTTGCGAAATGACCCCGCGCTTTGCCATTCCGCGATTCCCGATGGGTGGGCCCTTTGCCACCATAGAAGGGTTTGAAAATAAGATCACCATGAAAGCCCTGCAGATTGAGCAGGAGATTCCGGATTCGCCGTTTTATACCTCCAATCCGCCGGAACTGCGTGTAGAGTTGGTCCCGGGAAAGATTAATCCGAAAAATGCACAGTTTTTTGTGGATGGCGTCAAAACAGAAATCAAAAAAATTTCCGGGGGTCAACAGCCCTATATAATCCTGAAGGCCGGCAAAAAGCTCTCCGGCCGCCGCACATTGTACACCCTCACCGCACCATCAGCCGATGGGAAAAGCTGGCACTGGTTCAGCTACCTCTGGATCAATCCGGAAGTGGAGGAATAGATATTCAGCACAAAAACCATAATCAGGTAATTTAGAACCTAAATAAATTTAATCTCAAAATGTTTGTTATTCAGTAAATTGCTTTTTTGGTTGCTAAAAAAGCGGCAAAATTATTTTGTCAGTTTCAGGATCAATCATACATTTGCGTAAACAAATACCAAAATACATTTAAACAGTCAATGTCAAAATTATTCAACATATCCGAGGCATCCAACATCGCGGTCCACAGTCTGGCGCTGATCGCAGGCAGCGAAGAGCCGATGAACGCCACCCGGATTGCGGATGTGTTACAGTTGTCGCGCAATCACATTGCCAAGGTGCTGCAGGTGCTGTCGAGGCACGGGATCATTACCTCGCGGCGCGGCCCCAAAGGCGGGTTCAACCTGTTGGTGAATCCCGATCAACTGTCCATGTACGAAATTTATGAAATCATGGATGGAAAAATCGAACCGGAGCAGTGCAGGCGCGAAGACGGCGTGTGCCCCTTTGAGGAATGCGTGTTTGGCGATGCCCGCCAACGGTTGTTCCGCGAATTTAAACGCTACTATTCCGGCCGAACGTTGGGTGACCTGAAACTTAGTTTGAAATCATAACATTTATCATAGGAATGAAAAGAGAAATCATAAAAATTGACGAGGAAAAATGCACCGGATGCGGATTGTGCATCCCCAACTGCCACGAAGGCGCTTTGCAACTGATCGACGGCAAGGCCCGCCTGGTGAGCGATCTTTTTTGTGACGGCCTGGGCGCCTGTATCGGGCACTGCCCCGAGGATGCCATTACGCTGGAAGAGCGCGTGGCCGAGCCTTACAACGAAGCCCTCGTGATGCAGGAAATGGTGAAAAAAGGAAAAAATACGGTGCTTGCCCACCTGGAACACCTCAAGCAGCACCAGGCTTATGATCTGCTTGATGAAGCCATCCGCTACATTAAGATCAACAACATCGATATGGATGTTACCAAACCTGATCTTGCCACGGCGGGAGTGGTGCATGAGCATATGTCGGCAGTCAGCGGCGGTTGCGGCGGCGGATGCCCCGGATCGGCTGCTGTGGCGTTCGATATCGACATGGACGAGGTGGAACAGGCCGCACAGCCCGGCAACGGCGCCGAAGCCCGCTCCGAATTGCGCCAGTGGCCCGTGCAGCTTCACCTGCTCAACCCCATGGCACCCTATTTCAGAAATGCCGATGTGGTGCTGGCCGCCGATTGTGCCGCTTTTGCCATGGGCAATTTCCATGCACGGTTTCTGAAGGGAAAAATCCTGGCCATCGCCTGTCCTAAACTGGACAGTAGCCAGGAAAGTTACCAGCAAAAACTGGTGGCCATGATCAACGATTCACGCATCAATTCCATCACTGTGGTGCGCATGGAGGTGCCCTGCTGCGGCGGACTCACCCGGCTTGCACAAATGGCCGTTCAACAGGCTGCACGGAAAATCCCGGTCAAACAGGCTGTGGTAAGCTCTCAGGGCAAGGTGATTGAGGAGGAATGGATATAGGGGGAGGAGGCAGTTCTCAGTCGGCAGTCCTCAGTCGGCAGCTTGCCTCTCCGGAACGCAGTGAAGGCGGGTCGGCAGTAGGGAGTTGACATCCAATAACGAATAACTAATAGCTAATAACAAATAACTTATTTAAAAAAATGAACATGTTTTGTTTTCAATGTCAGGAAGCAGCCAAAGGAACCGGCTGTACAATCAAAGGAGTTTGCGGGAAAACCAGTACCGTGGCCAACATGCAGGATCTGCTGATGTTTGTGCTGAAGGGAATTTCGATCTACAGCACCGAAGCGCGGAAGCACGGCATCGAGGATGAAGAGGTGAACAAATTTGTTTTCGACGGATTGTTTGCCACCATCACCAATGCCAATTTCGACCGGCAGGTATTTGTGGAAAGGGTACGCCGGGGACTCGAACTTCGCGAAAGCATGAAAGAAAAACTGGAATCCAAAGGGATCGAATTGCAGGGGCCGCTGCACGAATCGGCTACCTGGTACACCGAAAGCGAAGAAGCTTTTGAGGAAAAGAGCCAGGAAGTGGGCGTACTCAACACCGAAAACGAGGACGTTCGTTCGTTGCGCGAGCTGATCACCTACGGTGTGAAAGGACTTGCCGCATACACCGAACATGCTTACAACCTCGACGAGGAAAACCCGGAGCTGTATGCATTTATGCAGCGCGCACTGGCTGCTACCACCGACGATTCGCTTTCGGCCGACAACCTGGTGGCGCTCACCATGGAAACCGGTAAATTCGGCGTGGAGGCGATGGCACTGCTCGACAAGGCCAACACCGGCCGCTACGGAAATCCTGAAATTTCGAAGGTGAATATCGGAGTGGGCACCAATCCGGGCATTCTCATCTCGGGCCACGACCTGCGCGACATGGAAGATCTGCTCAAACAAACCGAAGGCACCGGTGTGGATGTATATACGCACAGCGAAATGCTCCCGGCCAACTACTACCCGGCTTTCAAGAAGTACAAGCACTTCGTGGGCAATTACGGTAACTCATGGTGGAAACAAAACGAAGAGTTCGAATCCTTCAACGGGCCGGTCCTGTTCACCACCAACTGCATTGTGCCGCCACGCAAAAGTTCCACCTATGCCGACCGCGTTTACACTACGGGCGCATCGGGGTATCCCGGATTTAAGCACATCTCCGAAAGGGTAAACGGCGGAATGAAGGATTTTTCGGAAATCATCGAACATGCAAAAAAAACCCAGCCGCCGGTTGAGATCGAAACCGGAGAGATCGTTGGCGGATTTGCCCACAACCAGGTGATGCAACTGGCCGACAAGGTGGTGGATGCCGTGAAATCCGGCGCCATACGCAAGTTCTTTGTGATGGCTGGCTGCGACGGACGCATGAAAAGCCGCGATTACTACACCGAGTTTGCTGAAAAGCTTCCCAAAGATACCGTAATCCTTACCGCCGGCTGCGCCAAATATCGCTACAACAAGCTTCAACTTGGCGATATCGGAGGCATCCCGCGCGTACTCGACGCCGGACAGTGCAACGACTCCTATTCGCTGGCCGTCATCGCCATGAAACTCAAGGAAGTTTTCGAACTCAACGACATCAACGAACTGCCCATCGCCTACAACATTGCATGGTACGAGCAGAAGGCCGTGATCGTGCTGCTGGCGCTGCTTTACCTTGGCGTGAAAAATATCCACCTCGGCCCCACACTGCCGGCTTTCCTTTCGCCCAATGTGGCCAACGTGCTGGTGGAAAAATTCGGCATCCAGGGCGTAAAAACCGTGGATGAGGACATGAAACTGTTTTTGAACTAAAGTAAACCAAATGGTAACGTACATGTATAGACACCCCATCGGGTGTCTATATCTTTGCGTTGTATACCCTGAACCGCAAATAGAAAAAAACAGTAGTAATCGTTATTGAAAGAAAAACTTGATTTAGCACCAATTGAGCGATATTATGAGCGAACTAATAAATAATTCGGAAAACAGGAAGAAGAAACTGAAAGAGTTGATTCTTA
>JBKHBQ010000126.1:0-11077 GCA_046542305.1 Bacteroidales bacterium | reverse complement strand
GAAAATGCAGGCGTAATCAGGCAAATTGAAGTTTACGACCTTTTCGGCCACAAAATTTTCATGTCTGCACAGCGCATTTCTGATACATCATACAGGCTCGATCTTACTGCACTGCCTGCCGGGATATACCATCTGGTTATCAGCCGGCAAAGCCAAAAGGAAGCCCAAAAACTTATAGTATTGCCCCAATAGATCTGCGCCCAACTTTCCGCTCTCTCCTTATTAATCAGTGTAAAAAAACTTTAGATGGCAGTGATGCTTTCGTTATATCCTCTCCTTGGATCCGTCCTGAATTAAAAGAAAAACACACATGATAAAATAATTTTTCAGGTAATTGCTTCAAACCGGAGGCGGGTTTATTCATCGCGGCTCGGGATTTTATTTTTTTTGAATGGATGAGTTGTAATCCGCCGGTTACTCATCTCTGAGTGCATCGATAGGCCGGATGCGGACAGCCCGCTGTGCGGGAATCAAACCTGCCAGCGCTCCCGCAATTACAAGAATAGCCAGCGAGGTGACGGCGACGCCGAAATCCACCTCCGGGCGCTTGAACATTTCATTGTCGGCGCCCATATTTTGAAGCAGGTAATTGATGCCTTCCACCAAAGCCACCCCCAGCACCAGCCCCACATATCCGGCAATCGTGGTAAGAAACACAGCCTCAATCACAATCTGCACGGTAACATGCAGCGGTGTGGCACCTAGTGCCCGCTGAATGCCTATTTCGCGCGTACGCTCCCGCACGATCACCAGCATAATGTTGCTGATGCCGATCACACCGGCCAGCAGTGTTCCGATGCCAACCAGCCAGATCAGCCCGGAGATGCCGGCAAAAAGCCCGGTCATCTGCTTGAATTGCTTTTCAAGGTTGAAATGACCGAAAGCCTCTTTGTCGTCGGGTGAAATGGTATGGCGACGGGCTAAGACCGACAACACCTTTTCTTCGAGCTGCGAAACCGGAACATGATCCTGCGAGGTGATGGAAAACCATCCCACCACATCTCCGTAATTGTAAGTCTTTTGCAGGGTAGTAAACGGAATGATGATCGACTGCTCCTTTTCTCCGCCAAAGTTGATATTGGTATTTAAAGGTTTGAACACACCCACTACCTGGAAATAAACTCCCTGCAGGCGAATGTACTCGCCGACGGGATCTTCGTCCGGTTCAAAAAGCACCTCCCGCACGCGTGTGCCGATCACTGCCACTTTTCGGCGTTGGTCAATATCCAGTTTATTGATGAAACGGCCTGCGAGCATTTCCATCGGATCGATCTTGTTCCATTCGGGAAATTCGCCCATGATGGAAAAAGCGCCGGACTTGTCATTCCTGATGGCGTTGTTGGTGCCATCGCCGGCCGACCACCCCTGGATTTTGGGCGCCAGGTACTGAATTTCAGGAACATTTTTTTTCAGCGCCTCAATGTCGTCGGTTCTGAAATTGAAGTACCTGCCACGGGGTAGCCCTTTGTAGGGAAGGCTGGTTCGCTGGGCCCAGACGAACATGCTGTTGGTGGCGAAACTCCCCATCCCGGAGGTTACGCCGTTCTCCAGCCCTTTGCCCGACCCGAGCATGATGATCAGCATAAAAATTCCCCAGAACACGCCAAAGGCCGTCATGAACGTACGCAGCTTATTCTTTTTCAGCGTATGAAAAATTTCCTGCCAAAGATCCGGGTCAAATATTCTCATTGCGGTAATTATGTGGTTCAGCAAATTATTCGTCTCTAAGGGCTTCCACCGGCTTAATGGAGGCCGCACGTTTAGCGGGCACATACCCGGCAATCATTCCGGCAACGATCAATAAAACAGTGGCGCTGATGGCAATATTCAGGTTGGCCTCGGGCTGCCTGAAGAATTCGGTCTGGATGTGCGGCGAGATCAGTTCGAGCAGCCCCACACCCAAAACCAGGCCTATGTATCCCGCCAGGGCGGTAATAAATATCGACTCCTGCATGATCAGCATGATGATGGAACGTGGCGTAGCGCCCATGGATTTGCGGATACCGATCTCCTTGGTTCTTTCCTTTACGGCAATCATCATAATATTGCTCACCCCCACAATACCGGCGATAATGGTACCGATGCCAATGATCCAGATAAACAGGCGGATGGCAGCAAACAGATCCATGAACTGCTTGAATTCCTCCACACCGTTCCAGATAAACATGGCCCGTTCGTCCTCCTCATCGAAATTATGGCGCTGTGCAAGCTTTTTCCTGATCTCATCTTCCATGCGTTTGCTGTCGTCCACATTATGCGATCCCACAGTAACGGCAAGCGTTTGCACCCGCTCACGGTTCATAAAAATGCGCTGGGCCGTAGTGAGCGGAAGGTAAATCTTTCGCTGCTCATCCTGGCGGCCGTTGTCGTCTTCCCAAATCCCTACCACCTTAAAAGGAATTCCTTTTACGTTGATGTATTTTCCCAGCGCCGGTTCATCCTTGAAAAGGATCCGTTTTACATTGGCGCTGATGGCGGTAACCTTCTGGTATTTTTTTATATCGAAATCATTGATGAATCGTCCTTCGGTCATTTTCACCTTTTCGATGATCTGATAATCGGGATGGGTGGTGCTGATCTCGAAATCGCCGGACTCGTTTTTATAGCTCACCGTATTATCGCCCCACACATTGGAGCGGGCGGCAATATGCCCGATGCCCGTTACCGTATTCTTGAGGTTGCTGTAGTCGTCGTTCTCGAATTCTATCCTGCGGCCGGGTTTCAGCCCCTGGTAGGCCTTGCTGGTTTGTCCGCCCCAAACCCACAGCGTATTGGTAGCCGACGACTCAAACTGCCCCCGCACACCCTTTTCGAGCCCGTTGCCCGATCCCAGCAGGATGATGAGCATAAAAATGCCCCATGCCACGCTGAATCCGGTAAGAAACGTCCGCAGCTTATTCTTGCGGATGGTACTGAAAATTTCTTCCCATTTATCAATAAAAAACATAACGAGCTGTTATAAATAGGTTTGGAAAGTAAATTGTTTTTAAAATGCCTTGCAAAGATAAACTCATAATGGCAGCGCTTATTTTCTGAAAATTATGATTTTGTAATTCCCGCAAAATAATCCCACCAGAACGGACCCTTGCCACTCCGTCCTGCTTTGAGGTTGGAATGGCCGATCACTTCCAGGGCCTCATTCAAGGTATAGGCCGTCCTGAGTTTTTTTACCAGGTGTCCCAGCCATATACGCCTCAGATCGGTGATCAGAATTACAGCATTAGGTTTGGCTATGCGTTGGATTTCGTTGAGCATTTGTACCGGATCTTCCACAATATGCAGCATAAAGCTGCTGATGACCACATCGAAATGATTGTCGGGAAAATCCGTCTTTATCACATCACCCCTGATGAACTCCGGAATGCGGGAAAGGCCGGTATTTGCCGCAAAACGGCGGGCCATTTCCAGCAGCGGGTCGGCCAGATCGATCCCGGTGATTTGCGCCTGGGGGAATTTCTTTGCCAGTTCGATGGCCACCGCCCCGAAACCACAGCCTGCATCCAGCACCCTGCCTTCCCTGAACCCGGCTGCTGCAAGTTCGGCCGTAAGCCTTCTTCCTACCCTTTCTATATTTTTTGCATTTCGCTTGTAATAACCATCGGCCCAGGTCTGGTCAGCAAAAACACGCGGATGAAACAATTCGATTCTTTTCATGATAAGATATATTTCGGTGATCGGAATAGCACAGCTAAAGTACCACAATTCAAGGTAAAAAAGATATATATGCAAGATATTGTTAAAATGTGCGTGTGTATTCGTCTCAAGGGGATAAAAAAAATAAACCTGCACAAGAAAATTAGGTGTATTTGTTTCACCTGCCGGCCAAATGTTTTATTATTTTTGAACCTGTAATTAACAATAAATAAATCCGTTTACTCAAAGCACAGCTTAATCTGCTTTATAATGGAAAAGGAATTGCCAGTAATAGTAGGCATTGGAGCATCCGCAGGCGGTTTGGGTGCACTCGAGGAATTTTTTAAAAACGTACCCCCTGATAAAGGCATCGCTTACGTTGTGATTCAGCATCTGGAACCTGCTCACAAAAGCATGATGCCGGACCTGTTGCAGCGACTGACGCAGCTCAATGTAGTTCAGGCCAAAAATAATCAACCCGTAAAACCCGACACTGTGTATGTAATCCCTCCGGGGTACGATATGTTTCTACAGGAGCATGCCTTTCTTTTGCGTAAGCAAAAATCGCCGCGTGGCGTGCCTTTGCCCGTTGATCATTTTTTCAGGTCGCTCAGCCGCCATTTGGAGCACCGCGCTATCGGGATCATCCTGTCGGGCAGTGGCTCTGACGGCACCCTGGGATTAAAGGAAATAAAAGCGGCAAACGGCATCGTCATGGTACAGGACCCCGCTACCGCCGGACATCGCGGTATGCCGCAAAGTGCCCTGAATACCGGCATGGTGGATTATGTTCTTTCGCCCTCTGAAATGCCCGGCAAAATGCTGGATTTTGTTGAAACCGTCCTCAATCATCCTGAATCCCGATCGATGCAAAGCAGGGAAAATATTGACCAACTGGAGGAAATTTTTAAAATACTGGAAAATAACACCAAGCACGATTTCAGCGATTACAAGCATACCACCATTTTTCGCCGCATCGAACGCCGCATTGCGATAAATGCGATGAACAATATTGATGATTATGTAGAGAAACTGCGAAATGACCAATCGGAAGTGGAGGCGCTGTTTAGGGAACTGTTGATTGGCGTCACCAGTTTTTTTCGCGACAATGAAGCTTTCAGATTACTCGAAAAAGAAGCTTTCCCCCACCTTTTTGAAAACAAAAAAAAGATCAGGGTATGGGTGGCAGGATGCTCCACCGGAGAAGAAGCCTATTCGATAGCCATTCTGCTCGACCGGTACAGGGAACGCGCAAAAAAGAAATGTGAAATACAGATTTTTGCGACAGATATCGATCCCGTTGCCCTCGAAGTGGCCAGGGCGGGCAAGTACACTGCCAACATAGAAGCCGATGTGTCCTGGGATTTATTAAACACATATTTCGTTAAGACAGGCGAGGTTTATCAGATAAAGAAAGATCTGCGCAAAATGGTGCTTTTTGCCGAACACAGTATTGTGAAGGATCCGCCCTATTCGCAACTCGACCTGATTACCTGCCGCAATGTGCTGATCTATTTGCTCAACAAAACCCAGAAAAAAATATTCAATGTTTTTCATTATGCCCTTCAAAATAACGGATTTCTGTTCCTGGGCAACTCCGAATCGATCAGCAGCAAAACGGATACCTTTAAAGCCATCGACAGCAAATGGAAGATTTTCCGGAAGGTAAACACGGTTGCCGATTACGCCGATGTGTGGAAATCAGGTGAAGGCCTGCTGCCGAATACTGCCATGGAACAGGCGACCGGTAAGGCACCGGTTTCTATTCAGGATTTTATCAACAAAATTGCACTCAATAAATATCTGCCACCGCTGCTGGTGATAAATAATACCGGAGAAGTGCATTATTCTACCGGAAAACTCGGTCATTACTTTCAGTTTCCCACAGGTATTCCTAATTATAATTTGCTTGCCATCGCCCACGATGGATTACGTATTCCACTGTCGAACGGACTGAGAAAAATCAGGGCGGGACAGGAAGAGGTAGTCATGAACAACGTACGGTTAATTAATGATGACTCTTCTGAAATCCTTAGAATCAGCTTTATTCCGATTAAAAAGCCGCCCATGCTCAGCAACCTGCACATCCTGTTGGTGGAGCCCTATAAATACCTCTCTTTAAAAGGTTCCGGCGAAGCTGTCAATCGCCCTGACCAGGACCAGGCCGATTATATCAACGACCTTGAGCAGGAGTTGGTGGAAACAAAAGAATACCTTCAGAATGTAATTGAAGAACTGGAAACCTCGAACGAAGAATTAAAATCGGCCAACGAGGAAGCACAATCATCCAACGAAGAATTGCAGAGTACCAATCAGGAACTCGAAACCTCCAAAGAGGAATTGCAATCCCTGAACGAAGAACTCGAAACCACCAACAGCGAGCTTCAAAGAAAAGTGGAGGAGCTGTCAAGGCTTAACGACGACATCAATAATTTTCTGACAGGCACGCAGGTGGGGACTATTTTTTTGGATAAGGATCTTAAAATTAAGCGATTTACCCCATTTGTCAAAAAGATCGTCGATTTACTTGATACGGATATTGGCAGGAGTTTCACCACCTTTACATCCAAAATTCAATATCCGGATCTTGCAGAAAAAGCCCGGGAGGTGCTCGAAACGCTCATCCCCAAAGAAGCCGAAGTGGTGCAGCAAAACAATCGCTATTACTGGATGCGCATCCTTCCCTACCGCACCATGCAGGACAGCATCGAAGGCCTGGTGATAACTTTTATCGATATTACCGAGCAGAAAAAAATACAGGCTGAAGGTTTCAGGCACCAGGAACAGTACAAACTGCTGTTTACCAACATGACAAATGGAATCCTTGTACAGGAAATTATTTATGACGACAGCGGGAAAGCCGTTGATGCAATTGCCATTGATGCAAATCCTGCATATCAGCAGCATACCGGATATGATCCAAAAGATATTGTGGGAAATAAAATGTCGGAGGTATTTCCCAACTTCAACAGGCAATTATTCAACAAATTTGCCAAAGTTGCTGAAACCGGCCAGCCATACAGCACAATTTCCTATGTGCCGCAATTCAATAAGCATTTAAAAATTACCGCCTACAAATTCGGCGATAAAAAATATGTGGCCATTTTCGACGATGTAACAGTGGAAATTGAATCCGGCAAAAAAATCAGGCAAAGCGAAGAAAAGTTCAAAAACCTCTTCAATAACATGGCGGCCGGCATTGCGATCTGCCGGTTAACCGAAGACAGCAACGGTAAACTCAGCGACAGCCTTACTGATGTTAACCTTTGGATGATCAAGACATTCGATCTGGACCGTGAAAAAATAGCAGGGAAAAAGCTTATCGATGTATTTCCGTTTTTCGGTACACCTTTCTATCAGCATGTGCTTGAAACGGTACAAAAGGGGAATGTGCTTCACCATGAATCGTATCTGGGTGGCCAGGATAAATATTTTGAGATCAAAGCCTTCCCCCTGGTTAGCGAATTTTTTGCCATCGTATTGCAGGATATAACAGAAGTGAAAAAGGAAATCCGCGCTTACAACCACCTGTCTTCAATTGTAGAAACCTCTGAAGATGCAATTTACAGCATTTCCCTGCAGGCAAAAATACTTTCATGGAATAAAGGTGCCGAAAATCTGTATGGTTACAGCGCCGGCGAAATTGTTGGCAAGAACATCGAAATTCTTTCACCGGTTTTTTCTCAGGTAAACCACGAAGAGCTGATCAATCAGGTGGTAGAAGGTAAAAAAGTGATAAACCTCGAAATCCTTCAAAGGAAGAAAAACGGTGAGGATGTACCGGTTTATCTTACCAAATCACCCATTTATAATAAGGCAGGAGAAATTGCAGCCATTTCCGACATCGTAAAAGACAGAAGCCTGACCCTGGCAAGGGAAAAGGAACTGCTGAATATGAAGCGCGAAGCTGAAAAAGCAGGCAAACTGAAAACTGCATTTTTGCAGAATGTCTCGCACGAAATTCGCACACCCATGAATTCCATCCTCGGATTTACCGACATCGTGAAAAAAAATATCCGGGACGCAAAAGCCGCCAAATATATCTTTGCCATCGAATCGAGCGGCAAGCAACTGATCAGGCTGCTCGATGACATCATGGATATTTCGCGCATAGAAGCGGATGAACTGGTAATTGATAAAACAAATTTTGATTTGCACAAGCTGCTGCAGCAAGTCAAAGATCAATTAGTTGCAAATAAAGTTGTGTTAGCCAAGGAACACATTGATATCCAACTGAAAATTCCTGACGCAGGGAAGCGCAACTTTATCCACACCGACAGGTACCGCCTCGAACAGGTACTGATGAATTTGCTCAGCAATGCCTTGAAGTATACCGAAAAAGGGAAGATCCGCTTTGGGTACAGCGAAAAATCAAACAAGCTCGAGTTTTTTGTTGAGGATACAGGAATCGGGATTGAAGAAAAGTACCTCAACCAGATATTTCAACGTTTCAACCGCACCTCCAACGAAGATCTGAAAGTGATACGTGGCACCGGTTTGGGACTTGCCATTTCCCGGGCACTTGTAAAGCTGCTCGACGGCGACATCTGGTGCCGGTCGGAACATAAAAAAGGGTCGGTGTTCTATTTTACCATCCCGAATACCTCGGCACACCACGAAGTTGATGAATCGGTTGATGAATCTACCGGCGAAGTGGAAGCACCGGATTTGAAAGGAAAACGAATCCTGATTGCCGAAGACGATGATTTCAGCTTACTTATGCTCGAAGCAATATTGGCCGATACCCGGGCGGAAATATTCAAGGCCCAGGATGGAGAAGCCGCCATAAAACTTGCCAACCAGTATACCTTCGACCTGGTATTTTTGGATATCAGGTTGCCAAAAAAGGACGGGTATCAGATACTTCATTATCTGAGAGAAAACGGGCACAGCAATCCTGTGATAGCCCAAACTGCCCATGCACTGCCCGAAGACAGAAACAGAGCCCTCGAAAACGGGTTCGACGAGCATATCGTTAAACCGCTACGGGTGAATACGATATATACCATCCTAAAAAGGTTTCTTGTGAAATAAGCGAACAAAAAACGAATCCCGCAAATAACAGCTTCAAAAAGATGAAAATAAAGATTTCACTCACCCTGCTTCTTTTGTCGATCAGCCTCAGCCTGATGGCGCAACAACATCCCGTCTTCAACCGGCAGGATACCCTGCGCGGATCCATCACACCGGAGCGGGCCTGGTGGGATCTCACCTACTACCACCTTGATATTTCTGTAAATCCCGCCGACAGCAGCATTCGCGGGAGCAATACCATTCATTATATGATCCTGAAGCCCTCCCGCATCATGCAGATCGACCTGCAGGAGCCCATGAAAATCACCCGCGTGGAACAAAACGGGCAGGACCTTGATTTTGAGCGGGACGGAAATGCCTGGTTTGTCCGGCTGCCGTTGCAGGCGGTTCCGGGATCGTCCGGAAAAATCACGGTGCATTACGAGGGAAAACCCAGGGTAAGTCACCGCCCGCCCTGGGACGGCGGCATCGCCTGGAGGTACGATGACAATGGAAAACCGTTTGCAGCCTCGGCCAACCAGGGCGACGGCGCCAGCCTCTGGTGGCCCTGCAAAGACCATATGTACGACGAACCCGACAGCATGCTCATCAGCGTTACCACCCCCGGCAATTTGATGAACGTGAGCAACGGCCGGCTGAGAGGCAACCATGATAATAAGGACGGCACAATAACCTGGAACTGGTTTGTTTCGAATCCCATCAGCAATTACGTGGTGAATATCAACATCGGTGACTATACGCGTTTTGGAGAAGTTTACCATGGCGAAAAAGGACCGCTCGACTGTGATTATTATGTATTGAAATACAATCTCGAAAAAGCAACGGAACATTTTAAGGAGGTACCGCGGATGCTCGAGGCTTTCGAGCACTGGTTCGGCCCTTATCCGTTTTACGAAGACAGCTACAAACTGGTGGAAGTGCCTTATCCCGGTATGGAGCACCAAAGTTCGGTGACCTATGGCAATGGCTTTAAAAACGGGTTTGCCGGCAGCGATATCAGCCGCACGGGCTGGGGCACAAAATTCGACTTCATCATTGTGCATGAATCCGGGCACGAGTGGTTTGCCAACAACATCACCTACCGCGACATCGCCGATATGTGGGTGCACGAAAGTTTCATCGCCTATTCCGAGGGTTTGTTTGTTGAATATTTCTGGGGAAAGAAAGCCGGCGCAGAGTACCTGCGGGGCGTCAGGTCCAACATCAAACACGACCGCCCCATCGTTGGATTGTACGATGTAAACTATCCCGGCTCGGGCGACATGTACCCAAAGGGCGCCAATATGCTGCATACACTCCGGCAGATGATTGGTGACGATGAACGTTGGCGGGAAATCCTGCGCGGGCTGAATGAGGATTTTTACCATCAAACCGTTACCGGAACGCAAATCGAGGAGTATATCAACAGCCAAACCGATAATGACCTCACCGCCTTTTTCGACCAGTACCTTCGCCATACAACCATCCCCGTGCTGGAATACCGCTTCATGGACGAGTACATGATGTACCGCTGGATTAATTGCATCAAAACCTTTGATATGCCCGTAAAGGTTGTACTTGACGGCGAAACTGTGTGGCTGGAGCCAACCGTGCACTGGTCGTTTCAGGATACCGGAAAAAAGAAAACGCACACCCTGGAAATTGACCCGGATTTTTATGTAGGCGAACTGAACATCATGAAATAACCGGCGGCATTTATCATCACAACCATTCCCACTTATAATTGTTAGAAGGATAAATAAAAAACGATTTATCATGAAATACAATTTTTTGGGAAATACCGGCGTGCTGGTGTCGGAACTTTGCTTCGGCACCATGACCTTTGCCGGCGAAGGTTTCTGGAAACCCATCGGACAGCAGCAACAGGATGAAGCAAACGACCTGATCAAAACCTCCTTCGATGCGGGCATCAATTTTTACGATACGGCTAATGTATATTCGGAAGGAAAATCCGAAAAAATTCTCGGACAGGCGCTGAAGGATCTGGTCATCAACCGGCAGGAAGTGGTAATAGCCACCAAACTGCGTGGCCGCATGGGGCCGGGCGTAAACCAGGTGGGGCTCTCCCGGCTTCATATTCAAGATGCCGTAAACGACAGCCTGAAACGGCTCAACCTCGATCACATCGACCTGCTTTACATCCACGGTGTCGACGCCTATACGCCGCTTGAAGAAACCATGCGGGGGCTCGAGGAAGTAGTCAGGGCCGGAAAAGTCAGGTACCTCGGCGTAAGCAATCATGGAGCCTGGCAGATCGTGAAAGCAAATATGTATGCCGAATCCAGAGGATGGAACCGTTTTGTGGGATGTCAGCATTACTACAGCCTTGCATCGCGGGACATCGAACGGGAACTGATTCCGATGATGGAAGATCAGAACCTGGCATTGATGCCCTGGAGCCCGCTGGCTG
>JBKHBQ010000125.1:0-11080 GCA_046542305.1 Bacteroidales bacterium | reverse complement strand
CTCTTCGAAACCCAGTTCGCGGGCACGCATCTTTATCCAATTGGTGACGGCGGCCTTATCCATGGCTGTTTTCCGGTTGATCCTTGATTCCTGTGAAAATTCTCTGTTTGCCGAACACCCGGTCGTACATCACGATGCTTCCGGCCACGGCTACATTGTACGACGATTTGATCATGGCCTCCAGCGACACCAGCAAATTGCATTTTTCCAGCACATATTCCGGAAGACCCAAATCTTCTGATCCCAACAGATAAATCGCTTGTGGAGGATGTTCGAATTCCGACAGCGGTGTGCCGCCCTGTTCCACTCCGACCAGAATAGCGCCGCTGGGACGCTGCAGTAAAAAATGGTCGAATTCCTTAAAACTACGCAGGGGAATGTGCTTCGGCACCTTGAACGGATCAGAGGGCTGGTTTTTGTAGCGCCGCCCGATGGTAAACACACCGGCTGCTCCCATCTGGTAGGCCGATCGCCACAGCGTGCCAAGGTTGTCAACAGATTTCGACTGGTATATTCCGATCTCGAAATAAGGCATGGTTCACAATTCTGATTTACAAAAGTACGGATAATTGACCGCCTGGGAAAACTGGATTTTTTTGGAATTCAATTCCAAAAAAATCAGATAATTTTGGAATTTGATTCCAAAATTATCTACTTTTGAGGAAATGTGACGCAAGATGTATATAAAAAGAAATATTCAGGATGATCTTACAAACCAAATCCCAAGGAAGGAGTACCTGATCATATCCGGAGCACGACAGACAGGCAAAACTACGCTGCTTCGTATCCTCTATGAGTACACCTTAAGGAATAACCCAAATTCATATTACCTGTCTTTTGAAGATATTGAAATCTTACGTGATGTCAACACGCATCCTCAAAACCTCTTTAAATACTGCCGCCGGCCCGATGAGTCTTTCGTCAATGAAAGAGTAATTGTCTTTATCGATGAGATGCAACATGCTGCCAATCCAAGTAATTTCATGAAATATCTTTATGATACTTATCCGGAAAAACTGAAAATTATTTCAACTGGCAGCAGCGCATTCTACATTGATGAAAAATTTGATGATTCACTTGCTGGAAGGAAAAGAATATTCCAACTCAAAACACTGAGTTTGGATGAATTTCTCAGATTTAAGGATCAGGATCAATTAATTGATGAACTTTACCTAATGCGAAAACAGGAAGATTTCATTTCAAAAAACAAAAGCCTGTGGTTAGAAATACTGAACGAATACCTCACTTTTGGAGGGTATCCGGCAATAACACTCGAGCCTGAGAGAAACCAAAAAATTGAAATGTTTAAAGAAATCAAGAATTCTTTTCTTAAACGCGATATTGATGAATCGGGCATTACAAATCCGGATGCATTTTATAAAGTTCTTACTTTATTGGCCGGACAAATGGGCAATCTTCTGAACAAAAACGAATTAGCCAAAACTGTAGGTGTGGATAATAAAACCATCGAAAAGTACACTTATGTCCTTCAAAAATGTTTTCATATCCATCTGCTTAAACCTTTCGCCACTAATATCCGTAAAGAACTTACAAAAATGCCTAAAGTCTACTTTAGTGATTTGGGCTTTCGCAACGTCATGCTGAATAGGTTTATTCCATTTGATCAGCGTGAGGATCAGGGGCAATTATTAGAAAACTTTGTATTCAAGAGGTTAGCCGAAATCTATAATGAGGATGAAATAAGATTCTGGAGGACTATCCAAAAGCACGAAATCGATTTTGTTGTTTCTCCTGATTTCCGCACAGGGAAGGCCTTTGAAGCAAAATTAGGCTGCACAAAATCTAATCAGAGAGCCATCACAAAATTTACAGCCTACTATCCCGAAATCATTCCGGAAGTGATCACCTATAAATTCTGTGATGGCACCCGGCAGGTTCTGAAACTATAGAACCTGCGATTTAAACTATCGTTTTCTACTGCGCTACTTCAATAATCTCCCTTAACGGAATTTTATCGAGCATCGAAATCACGTCATCTTCGTTTTCGACGCCGTTGGTGCGGAAGGTAAACAGGGATGAGCCGAATACCAACTGAACATCGTAGCTTACCGGGCCTTCTTCACTGGCGCTTTTGGTAAGCAGTGCTTTTTGTCCGTCCACTTTAATGCGTTTCTGGTTGGGATCGGAATTCAGGAACGTGGGCATGCTCAGCAACATGCCAATGCTTCCCAGCAGCGGCGAATCACTCACAATCTCCATGGAAGCATCGCTGGTTTCGTTGCGGTAATTGCGGCTTACAAACAATCCGGCAAATCCTACGTTCACACCGGTCACGTCGTCTTCTTCAGCTACTTTTGGCATACCGCCGAGTTCCTCCGGCATAAGCTCGAGGATATCGCGGCCGATGGCCTGATTGATTCCGTTGAGCGCCTGCTGCAAAGCAAAACGGGCATCTTCGAGGTTTCCTGCTTTATATTCCGAACCGGCTTCATCGAGCAGGCCCGGTACTTCCTGCGCCTGCAATCCCAGGCCAAGAAAGATGGATATGATGATGATGGTCAGTCGTGTTTTCATTCTTCTCCCAGCTCCTTTTTAATGTTAGCGATATTGATTTCTCCGGATGCGCTCATCATTTCGTCCTCAGTTTCGAAGTTGATGCCTTCGGTGATGAGCACCGAGGATTGTCCGAACGGAACGCTCAACTTGTAGCCCGAATACTCGTCGTACTCCAGCACGGCGCGATGCCCATCGAGCTTCACGATCTTGTGGTTGTCGTCGGTGGAAGTGCCATATGCGCCGCTGGCCAGGTACATGTTGGCAGCCGAAAGCATGGCGGCATCGTTGCCGATGGTGACCTTGAATTGCTTGTCGCCTTCGCGGTAGGTTCGCTCAATGATCAGCCCCACGAATCCGATTCCGGAACTTGCCACCTGGTCTTCATCCTCGATTTTGGAGAGCCCGTCGATTTTTTCGGGAAGCCCCTCAAGGATATTGTTCCCGATTTCCAGTTCGATGCCCAGGATGGCCTGCCTGACGGCAAAGCGGGCATCGGCGTATTTTTTATTGCCGAAGGCATCACCGGCCTCACCAATATTGCCCATTACATCAGGTGGTTCCGTGGTGAGTCCGCCTCCTTTGGTATTGGCAGGCGAATTCGATCCCGAGGGCGAATACTCCGAGCCGGATGTGCCACCGCTGTTGTTGTTTTCTTCCTCACCGAAAACTGCTTCGGTGGCTTTTTCCTCGGCTTTTTTCTTAAGCTTTTTAAGGAAATTACCCTGCGCCATTGCCTCCTGCCCGCAGAAGCAGCAGAAAAACAAGGTCAGGATCAATAAAATCGTAGATTTCTTCATGTCTATTAGGTTTTTAGTCATGCGAAATTAAGATATTAATGTTATTGGTGAAAAAATGAGAAGAAAAAAAATTGCACCTGTTTACCCCTGGCAACGATAACGAACACTATTTGCCACCGACAAAGGTAAAAACGCCATGGCATCAGGCTCCAGCCGCGGGGTAGGGCAAAAACGGCAATCAGCCTGGCCATGCTGGACTGCAACATCATTTTACACAGCCACAAGAAGGAATCTGTGATGAAACGTTGGAACTGCTGAAAAGCTATCCGGTAAAAACAGGGGCCGTATATGGCGGTTTGCACGATGAAAACAAGGTGAATGATCTGATCAAACAGGTGAAGGAATTAAACAATTCGTTCGGGTGAAGATTCAGGAAGATTCCTCGCTACACCCGGTATGACAATGGCTTTGATCAGGAAAAAAGAATCATTCCCCATGTCACCGGTAAAAATTCCCCACATATTCTAACCAAATAATCTGAGAAACCAGTAATATTGCACCATCAAATCAAAACCTTATACACATATGAAAACAAAACTTTTCTTTTTTCTTCTTACCGTAGCAATTTGCTTTGCGTCATGTGAGCAAACCCATGACGATTTTGCCACCTCCTCCGACGGCCTCCAAATAAGCTACACCGACCAGGGAAGCGGGCAGCCCGCCCTCGTTTTTGTTCACGGCTGGTCGTGCGACAAAGGTTACTGGAAAAACCAGGTGCCTGCCTTTTCAGATAAATACCGCGTAGTGACGGTTGATTACGGCGGACACGGGCAGTCGGGCACCGGACGAGAAAATTTCACCATTGAAAGCTTCGGCTCCGATGTGGTGGCCGTGGTGGAAAAGCTCGGACTTGAACAGGTAATTCTCATCGGCCATTCGATGGGTGGTCAAATCATTATTGAAGCCGCTTCGCAAATTCCAGAAAAGGTGGTGGCGCTGATTGGCGTGGATACCTATCAGCAATTTACCGATACCACTTTTACGCGGGAGATATTTGAAGGGCACACAGCGCCGTTTTACAGCGATTTTACAGGCAATACCGATCAGTTTGTGCGTAACATGTTCCCTGAAAATGCCGATCAGAACCTGGTGAATCAGGTCGCAGAGGATATGTCCTCGGCCGATGCGCGCATCGCCATGCAGGCTTTCGAAAGCATGTACGCATACGGTGAAAAAATGCCTGATAAACTTGCCGGACTCAACATCCCGATCTATGCCATCAACGCCGACTTTTGGCCAACCAACGAAGCCTACAACAAAGCCATGGCCTACGATTTCAATGTGCGGTACATGCCGGGATACGGGCATTTCATCATGCTCGAAAATGCAGAATTGTTCAACGAAAAACTGCAGGAAACCATCGGTGAGATTGAAGCCGGGATCGAATAGAACCCTGTTCCGGTTTTAATTGATCACATCTACCTGCCAGTTGCCGGGCTCTGAAATGATAAATTCAAATGAGCTGTAAACCCTGCGGGTACGCATTTTGTTCCATGTATTGTATTTTGCAGAAACCGTAACGGGGAACTTCACTTCCCTGAAACCTCTGCTCTGTCCCAGTTCATAATCGAAACCGCTGTCCGCAGTCAGCAAAAGGTTTTCGATATCGGTATTATGCCTGCCGTTTTGCATAAAGGCAATCACCACCTGGTTGGGGGTATCGCCGAGTTTGTTAAAATTAATCCTGTCGATGCTGATCTGCTGATGAACTTTCGGCTTCTCCGGGATCGGGCCCATATACTCGTTTCTTTCCCAGATCCCGGTAATGGTGGTATCGTTGCCGTTGGACTTATAGGTGTAAATGCCTTCGCCATCGAGTTCACCTTCCACGAAGTGGCCGGTGTAGATTTCGCCCGTCGACCATGTGTAGGTTCCTAAGCCATGTGGCATACCTTTACGAAATTTCCCCTCGTAACGGTCTTCGCCGATGGCCATGCCCTGTCCGTGGGCATAGCCGCGTTTACATTTTCCCTCGTAGATGCTGTCGATTTCGGCCATCATTACTTTGCAATCATTTTGGGCAAAGGACGGCGTAAAAGTCATAAACAGGGCACCAAGCATTGTAGCTATAATCAGTTTCATCTTTTTATGTTTTTTTGTTTGTCTCACCAAAGATAGTAAAAGTTGAATTTTATCTGCACTGTTCTAAATATTCCTGCAAAAGCATTTCACAATAAAATAATCATATTCTTGAATCATGCCAAAATAAAACCTGTTTTCATGAAATTATATTACCCTGATATCTTCAGCCACTCATGCTACAAAGTGTTTCTGGCTTTCATACTTCTGGCAGGAGGATTCTCAAAAGTACAGGCTCAGTACTTCTGGATGGCCTATTAATAAACATGCTGCGCAAAAGCTGTTTGTATACAATTTTCAGCAGGATAGGCCCATTTAGGAGAGGGCGATTTGCCATTCAGGATTGCATTTTCAGGCTTAACCTTAAATATTGGGTATTCTTTTTAACCCATGACATACCAGCTTTTTATCATGACCATCGGACCGGAAGCATTGGAATTGTGCTATATTTGCGCACTTTCATGACATAAAACGAAACCAAAAATCAAGAAAAATGAAAAAACTGCATTTTGCTGCATTTGTGGCGGCATTGTCACTGATGATCCTTTCTGCCTGTACTTCCGAACCGGAAGTTCACGAATGGCGCGGCCCCGACCGCAGCGGCATTTATTCTGAAACCGGATTGATGAAAGCCTGGCCGGAAGAAGGCCCTGAAGTGGCCTGGGAATACGAAGGCGTCGGAAACGGATACGGCTCACCGGTTTTTACACCCGGCAACATGTACATCCTTGGCGAGCAGGACAGCCTGGCTTATCTCTTCGCCTTCGATGCGGAAGGTAACCTGCTGTGGAAAAAAGATTTCGGCCCCGAATGGGTGAAGAACTACAACGGCTCGCGCTCCACGCCCACCGTAGTCGGCGATCTTATTTACGTTACCTCCGGAAAAGGCATGCTGGCATGCTTCAATACTTCCGGCGAAAAGATCTGGTCGGTGGATATGATGAACGACCTGCACGGTGTTAATCCGCTGTTCGGGTTTTCCGAATCGGTGATCACCGACAGCGACAAGGTTTTCTGCACCCCGGGCGGCCGCGACACCAACGTGGTGGCTCTCGACCGCTTTACCGGCGACATCCTCTGGATCAGCAAAGGTAAAAGCGAACGACCCGGATACAATTCGCCGCAGATCATCCAGCTGAATGACCGGAATATCCTTGCAAATTTTTCGGCATACCATTTTATGGGCCACGACACCGAAACCGGCGAACTGCTCTGGGCACACGAACAGGAAAACTTCAAGCCCGAGGAACGCAAACCCGGCACCGGCGACACGCACAGCAACACCATCATTTATGAAGACGGGTATATTTACTATGCCGAAGGCGATGGCAATGGCGGCGTGAAATTAAAATTGTCCGACGATGGTACGGCCATCGAAGAGGTATGGAGGAATCCGGCATTCGACAGCTACATGGGCGGCATTGTAAAGATCGGCGACCATCTGTATGGTTGCAGCACGGCAAAGCGCGATTTCAGGAGCATCAACGCCACCAGCGGCGAAATCGTAAAAAGCCTGAAGGTGAACAGCGGTGCCGTGATCACTGCCGACAACATGCTGTATTACTACAACTGGGCCGGCGATGTGATGCTTATTCCGCAAGAACCGCTGAACATGGAAGTGGTGAGTAAATTTAAGATCACCAAGGGCAGCAAGGAACATTTTGCCCATCCCGTAATCAACAACGGAAAGCTGTACGTCAGGCACGGCAATGTGATCCAGGCGTTTGATATTAAAGCTTAACAGTGATTGGCTGCGACGCTTCTCCGGCAACCTTAACAGAATATTTCACAAGAATCTGCCCGTTCATTTCAACTTTTTAAGGTTTCATGCCTTTATGGTAATGATTAAATGTTTATTACCGTAAAATCGGAAAATGGAAACCGGAAGGAGTGAAATAACCACCATCGATCATGTGATTGATGAACTGGGCAGGATTGTCGGCGAATGCGAAAAGCACCATGATCCGTGCGGATACTTTGCTGCACTTTACCAGAAAGTGACCATCAGGGTTAAAGAAGGAATCCTGAACGGATATTTCGATGACGGTGCGCGCATGGCAGAGCTGGATGTGATTTTTGCCCTGCGCTATATCGACGCATATTATGCCTGGAAACGAAACGGAGAGATTACCGCTTCATGGCAGCGGGTATTCGAAAGCTCCATACGCTACTGGCCGGTTGTTTTTCAGCACCTGCTGCTTGGCATGAACGCCCACATCAACCTCGACCTTGCCATCGCCGCGGCAGAAGTTTCAAAAGGCAAAAACATCCAACACCTGAAAAAGGACTTCGTGAGGATCAACGAAATCCTCTCGTCGCTGGTTGTGGATGTGCAGCAAAACCTTTCTGCCATCTGGCCTACTCTGAAGAAAATCCTCAGGCTCTCCGGCAAGGTAGATGATTTTATGGTGGATTTCAGCATGAAACTCGCCCGCAACGGTGCCTGGAGACATGCCTGCCTGCTTGCGGAATGTAAACCGGACGACCTTCATAATCTTATGCTTGAGCGGGATAAAAAGGTTAGCAGAAAAGCAAACCTGATAACCGGCCCCGGCTTCATCGGAACATTGGTATTTTCCATCATCCGGTTGGGGGAGAGGGGTTCGGTGGCCGAAAAAATCGCACATCTGAAATATAAAATCCTGAAGGAAAAAACCCCGGCCACTGCTAGTGTGCAGAGCCGGAGATGATCCCGCAAGTCACCAGGTAAACACCGGGCCGGCAGTGGCCCAGGTCGATTCTGGCGGTGGTTGATGCTTTTAATACATGATATACTTTCTGCCCGTTCATATCGGCGATGCTGATTGTGGCGCCTGGGATGAAGCCCGGGATCGTAAAGAATCCATAAATCAAAGCACATCAAATTCAGATTGCAGTGAGTCCCATCTGCCACAGTCTGTGGATTTATCTTACCATTAAAATTCGTCCCTTCATCTATTGCGAATGATAAGCTGCCAAGGATACACAGGATTTGCACACGCCTGATCATGTGCTGGCATAAAATTAGAAACCCCTCCCCATTCGGTATATGCTAAGCAAAAGCAATCATCGCAATGATTGGTCTGTTGATAATAGAACGTGCATCTTATGGAAAAAGTTGAAGTAGAAAATCCCGTAGGAAAAATTTTAGAAAAAATTGAAAGCTGGTTCGAGACTTTTGTCAGTATGATCCCCAACATGGCAGTGGCCATCGTGTTGATGATCCTGTTTATCTTGCTTGCAAGACTGGCTGCCAAAATCTTCAGAAAACTTTTCAATAAAACTTCATCCAACAAAGCACTGGAAGGATTGTTTGCCACCATCATTAAATGGTCGGTACTCATCGTGGGCATATTTATCATTCTGAGTATTCTTCAACTCAACAAAGCAGTAACGTCCATTCTTGCGGGTGTCGGAATTATCGGCCTGGCACTTGGTTTTGCATTTCAGGATATTACCGCCAATTTTATTTCGGGGATTATTCTGGCCTTCCGGCGTCCTTTCGATATCGATCAGGTGATAGAGGTAAACGATATCATGGGCACCGTGAAGCGAACCAACCTGCGTGTAACGGTAATTCAGACCTTTCAGGGACAGGAGGTTTTTATGCCCAACAAGGATGTATTGCAAAATGCCATCATCAACTATTCGGCTATCGGCAAACGGCGTATCGATCTGGTGGTGGGGGTGTCGTACGGTGAAAACCTGGCCACCGTGCAGCAGGTGGTGCTCGACACCATAAAAAATCTGGATGGCGTCATCGACAAGGACTCGACTGTTTTCGACTATGGAGAGTTCGGCTCCGGCAGCATCAATTTTACCATCCGCTTCTGGATTAAATATCCCGGCGATCCAGGTTTTTTGGTCGTACGAAACAATGCCATCATGAAAATCAAGGAAGCTTTTGATGAACATGACATCATGATCCCGTTCCCCATTCGCACCCTCGATTTTGGCATTAAAGGCGGCGAAAAACTTTCGGATATGAAACTCAACCTCCCAAAGGGAAAGCAGCAGGCAGCCAACGAGGATGATCAGGGTACGCCTGAAAATTCTGAACAAGGATAATTTCACGCTGATCAGATTGCATTGAACCCCGGAACAAGCAAAAGCCGGAAGCAATCTGTAGGTGAAATTGCCGATTATTCGTACATTCGCCCTGCAAAATCAAAAATACCAACATCGTATGAAATCATCTCAACCGGTTTCCCTCCGCTTTCTCGGCGCTGCCGGAACCGTTACCGGATCGAAATTCCTGCTTTCGGTCAACGGCTTCAACATCATGGTCGATTGCGGATTGTTCCAGGGCCTTAAACAACTCAGGGAACTCAACTGGAAAAAACTTCCTGTGGATGCCTCCTCAATCGGTTGCATCCTGCTCACCCACGGCCACCTCGATCATGTGGGGTATCTGCCGCGGCTCGTGAACCAGGGGTTTAAGGGCAGCATTTACTGTACGCCGCCTACCGCCGACCTGGCCGAAATCGTGCTGAAGGACAGCGGCAAAATCCAGGAAGAGGATGCCGAGCAGGCCAACCGCCACGGCTATACCCGCCATAAGCCTGCACTGCCGCTGTACACCGTGCAGGATGTGGAGAATACCATCCCGCTTCTCGAGGCCAGACCCGACAATGAATTTATCCGGCTCAACAACGATATCCGGTTTCGCTTCAGAAAGGATGCCCATATTCCCGGCGCCGCTTTTATCGAAATGGATGTGTACGGGAAGCGCATCGTTTTTTCGGGTGACCTGGGGCGTCCGTACGACCCAATGCTCCTGCCGCCCGAAAAGCCGGACCTTGCCGATTACCTGATTGTGGAATCTACCTATGGCGACCGCCTGCACCCCACCGAATCCACCGAAGAAACCCTGCTGAAGATCATCCAGAAGAGCCTGCTGCTGCACGGCCCGCTGCTGGTGCCCAGCTTTACGGTGGACCGTGCGCAGGACTTCATGTACGCGATATGGAAGCTCAAACAGGAAAACCGAATCCCGGACATCCCCGTTTACCTCGACAGCCCCATGGGCACCGATGTGAGCAAGCTGTTCCTGAAATATCCCCAATGGCAGATCCTGGAGCCGGAGGTGTTCAGGCAGGTTTTTGCCGATACCCGCATGGTGACCTCGGTGGAGGAAACCCGGCACCTGGCCCGGAATCCGCATCCGCGCATCATCATTGCCGGCAGCGGCATGATGAACGGCGGGCGTATTCTGCACTATCTCGAAGAACACATTTGCGATCCGAAAACCACCATCGTCATTCCCGGCTATCAGGCCGCCGGTACGCGCGGACGCAGCCTCAGCGAAGGCGAACCCGAACTGAAGATCCACGGGCGGTACTATAAGGTGAGGGCCAATATCGAGCACATCCACACCATGTCGTCGCATGCCGATCAAAACGAGATCATCGGGTGGATGTCCCAAATCACCAACAAGCCTGAAAAAGTCTTCATCGTGCATGGTGAACCGCATTCCGCCGACGCCCTCCGCCTGAAGATTAAAGACACCTACGGGTGGAGCTGCCATGTGCCTGGTTTGTTTGAGGAGGTGCAGTTGGATTGACCTCGCCAGCGAGGGTTTAAAAGCAAAATAGGGGTTTGATATATCCGGACGGAGGGAAGAGATGGTTGTGATGGTTGTCAATGGTTGTCGTGGTTGTCATAGTTGTGATTGTTGTGGAGTTTTGAATTTCAGCTTTTGATATTTG
>JBKHBQ010000124.1:0-11095 GCA_046542305.1 Bacteroidales bacterium | reverse complement strand
AATAACGGCGAAGCCTAATTATGCGCGCAGCGCAAATGACGCGCAGCAAATTGCCATAAACGCAGTGCAAATCACAATCAGTAGCGCAAAGTAATGATGCCGCAGTCAATTGATGGTCATAAACCACGGCACAATATAAGAGGTAAATTTTCTTTCAGTCCCTTGCCCATCCAAACCGAATATGTAAATTTGGAAAATCTGTAACCGAACCGGAACATAAACGTCTAAACAATCGAATGGTAACGCAGGAGGATAGTTTTTACATCAGGCAGGTACTGGATGGCGATACGTCGGCCTACAGTACGTTGGTGGAAAAGCACAAGCAGATGGTATTTACCATTGCGGTGAAAATCCTGCGGAACGCCGAGGATGCGGAAGAGGTGGCGCAGGATGCTTTTGTGAAAGCCTATCAGGCGCTCGGCACATTTAAGGGAGATGCCAGGTTTTCCACATGGCTGTACCGGATTACATACAATGCAGCCATTTCGCGAAGCAGGAAGAAAAAGCCGGAATTTACGGCCATCGACGAGGAGATGATCGACAACTACACCACCGATCTCGTAAGCAAATCGGTGAACGAACTGAGCAGGGATGAACAAATTGCCGCCATGAAGGCTTTAATGGAAAAGATGCCCGAGGAAGAGAATTTGTTGTTAACTTTGTTCTACAAAAAAGAAAAAAGCATTGATGAGATAAGCGAAATCACCGGTTACACCGTTTCAAATGTCAAGGTTAAGCTTTACCGCATCAGGAAGCGGATGTACGAAGAACTGAAATCGAAACTCAACATGTAAAACAGTACAGGAAATAAAAAATGACCGATAAACATAGCGAACATATTGAAGACGAATTTTTGAGAAAGCTGCTTTCACAAGTCGATGAAGAGCAGCCTTCGCCGGATTTTACCGACAAGGTGATGCAGCAGCTCCCCCGGAGCCCGGTGAAGGAAGAGGTGGAAAGCGCTGCCATTAAGCCGTGGCAGTGGGTGCTGATGGCTGCAGGCATTGCAGGTGTGGGTTATTTCTTGTTTGCTTTCGACATCGGCGCGATCCTTGGCACCAGCCAGGAAGGTGCAGGCATAAACTACCTCAACATGTTTGCCTCGATCTTTGCCATGTTCAGCGAGGGCTTTTCCGCCTTTAAAGTTACGTCGATTACAGCCGTGATCATTGCTTCGGCGGTGTTGCTGTATCTCGCCGATAAATTCCTGAAAAAATGGTCTGATCAAAACACCCATTTCGCGTAAGCATTGCGATCCCGTTTTCACTTCCTTGTAATTGTTCATCCTTAGCCGTTCATTGATGGCTTCGCTTCGCTGAAGTATTTTTTTATCTTCGCAGTGCGAAACAATTAAAAGTATCTGCCCATGCTTCCCGAGTCCGTCAAGTCGAAAGTCATATCATTTTTAACTCGAAAAGGTGAAAGGCCTGCCGAGATCCTTTCGCAGCACGCGGTTTCCGGAGGATCGATCAACGAGGCTTACCACCTGAAAACCAGCCGTGGCAGTTTTTTCCTGAAGTATAACGATGCTTCACGCTATCCGGGCATGTTCGAAAAGGAAGCCCGTGGCTTGCAGTTGCTCGCCGCTCCGGATGCACTTGATGTTCCGGAGGTGTTGCTTGCCGGTGAGGCCGGTAACTATGCCTTTCTGCTGCTGGAATATGTTGAAGAGGCAGGCACCCGCAGGAATTTCTGGGATGATTTTGCAAAAGGACTGGCAGCGCTTCATCAGCAGAAAGCCGACCGGTTTGGGCTGGATCACGACAATTACATGGGCTCACTCTACCAGCACAATAATTTCCACGACGACTGGACTGAATTTTTTATCGAGGAACGGCTGGAGCGGCAGTTGAAACTTGCCCGTGACCACAATAAAGCGGGACGAAGTGAAACAGCAGGCTTCGAACGGCTGTACCGGCGGCTGAACGAATTGATCCCGGCAACAAAACCCAGCCTCATCCACGGCGACCTGTGGAGTGGAAATTTTATGGTGAACAGTGAAGGGCGGGCCTGCCTGATCGATCCGGCAGTGTACTACGGCCATCCCGAAACCGATCTGGCCATGAGCACCCTCTTCGGCGGGTTTTCAGAAAAATTCTACGACGCCTACAACACGTATCACCCACTTGAAAAGGGCTGGCGCGACCGCATGGACATTTACAACCTTTACCCCCTCATGGTGCATGTAAACCTGTTTGGCGGCGGATATCTCGGTTCGGTGCAGCGGATTCTCAGAAGATTCTGAAATCGCCTGTTCACATGCAGCTTTTTCACCCACCCACCTGATTTTCACCCAATCATTTTGATCACCTGATCCAAACCTGCGGGTTGACCAAATCTTTTTTCAATTTTCTTAAGAGCTTAGATTACTGCCGGTTATAGCTTATCTGGCAGCACATGATCCATGCCCAAAATTTACATGGCACACCGGTTGACATTGTTAAATCAATTGAAATGAAAATGTTAACCATAAAAACAAAAAAATGTCATGAAAACACAAATTTCTACTCTGGTGATGCTTCTGCTGGTTTTTTTCTCTCTGAACCTAACTGCAGAACGCGTAGAAAAAGATGCTGCCGCAACCGTGGGCACAAACTATTATTGGGAGAAATCCCAAAGCCTTACATTCTCATCGCCCGATGAGGTGAACCTTTCACTTTTTTCCACTAAAACCTTCAATGGTACGCCGCTCTATTACATTTTTAATGTGAACGAAAAAGACGGTTTCGTGATCGTAGCCGCCGATGACGAGGTGATCCCAATTCTCGGGTACAGTCTCAGCGGAAGCTGGACGGGCCAAAACATTCCGCCGGCACTTGAACTGCTGCTTAACCACTATGAGGAACAGATTGCTGTTGTGATCGCTGAGGGCCTGACCGGAAGCCGGGAAACCACTGCGCTATGGGAACAGTATTTAAAAGGCAAACCCGCGCCTCCAAAGGATCGTTCGGTAACACCGCTGCTTTCTGCCATCTGGGACCAGAATCAATACTACAACGAGCAATGCCCCGTAGATCTTTCCGGCCCGGGCGGACATGCCTATGCCGGCTGTGTAGCCGTTTCGATGGCCCAGGTGATGAAATACTGGCAGCATCCTTCGCAGGGCACCGGCTCCAACAGTTATGTGCATCCCGTGTACGGTACCATCAGTGCCAATTTCGGAACTGCAACCTATAATTATGCTTCGATGCCCAACCAGATTCTGTCGAGCAATACCGAAGTGGCCCGGCTGCTGTTCCACTGCGGTGTGGCGGTATATATGAACTATGGTCCGACCGGTTCGGCACCCATGGGCACCAACTGGGACACCGACATCGAAAATGCCCTGAAAAACAATTTCGGGTATTCTTCAACACTCCAGTTGAAATGGAAACAAAACTACAGCTCGGCCACCTGGATTTCGATGCTGAAAACCGAGCTGAACAACGGCCGCCCGCTGATCTATTACGGTTGGGACGGCGGCAACTACGCCCACAATTTCAACTGCGACGGCTACGACGCCAGCAACAATTTTCATTTTAACTGGGGCTGGAGCGGTATGTACAACGGCTACTTCGCACTGACTTATCTGTGCCCGCACCCCAACTATAATTTTACGTACATGCAGGCCGCTATTTTTGATATGTACCCGGAGCAGTCGACCAACAGCTACGATTTCGGAGATGCTCCCGATCCGTCCTATCCTACCTTGCTCGCCAACAGCGGAGCCTGCCATCAGTTATCGAATCCTCCGGTAGTTTATCTAGGAAGCGGCGTGGATGCCGAGCCCGACGGACAGCCGGATGTAAATTGCAACGGCGACGACAATGATATCCTCTATCCGCCCGCCAATGACGATGAAGACGGAGTGACGATTCCGGCGCTCTACCAGAACAACATTGCAAATATTACCGTGACGGCTTCAGTAAACGGATACCTGAACGCCTGGATGGATTTTAACCAGGACGGCGACTGGGCCGATGCCGGCGAGCAGATTTTCACCATGAAGGGGCTTTCTGCCGGTGTCAATAACCTGAACGTCAGCATTCCTTCAACTGCATACACCGGATGGACCTATGCCAGATTCAGGTTCAGTACGGTGGCGGGCCTGCCTTTTTACGGAAACGCACCCGATGGCGAGGTGGAGGATTATTTCATCCGCATTCTTGAAGATCCGGGTACAGGCAGCAACCAGGGAAGTCTGTTGTTTTCGGTTGACATCGGCTCGGATACCGAAATGAGCGACCCGCAAATGGATGCGGATGAGGTGTTCGATCCGGGCGATGCTTACCTGTTCCAGGGCGCATTTATTCCGATGCCCGGCACCGATGGCTACATCGACGATGCCCTGGGATTTGGTGGCGACCCGTTCCCCGATGGCGGAAATCCCGGCACCGTTGCACCCTGCCTGTCTGGAATGCCCATCGACATGGTGGCGATGGATTATTTCGACATGGACGGCCTCGACCTTGCCGTTTGCGATTTGCGCGATTATCCCTTTGGGGAAGGCATGCCGCCTGTCGCTAAATTCGACGATGCTTTTATCCATGCCCCCGACAGCCTGCTGATCTCTTTCGACGACGACGATGCCTTTCCTTATACCGATCCCTCTGGAAGCATTCCCATGATCGGATTCTCACCCACCGGTATGCTTTACGGCCAGGCGGCAGGAAAGGATGAAATTCTGGAAGTGAATTACAATTCATCCACACCTCCGCCCATACCAATGACCGGTATGATGCCCAGATATGAAGAATCGGCCATTCACACCAACCTGAGTCCCGATCCGGATTTTGCGCTGCCCCAGCCCAACGACAGGGATGACGATGTGGATGCTTTGGATGCGCCGTTAAACCTGGAAGATGCCACCTATAAATATTTTTCGGCAGACCATGAAGCACATGTAGGCCTGAATCCCGGCAGCATTTACGTTATCAGCAGCGGAATTCATGAGGTGATCAATGCACAGCTTCATATCGGCCTGCCACCCGGAACGGATGTGGATGCTTTCGAGTTCACCTGGTTGTATGAGCAGCAGCACGGGTATGTGGCCCTGGCCATGATCTTCAGCGTGGATGACGACGATCCTACCACGGCTGTGGATGAATCGGGCGGGCTTCCCTGTAACAAACTGTTCGTAACTTTCATGAACGGATATTACCAGGATTATTTCCTTGAAGGATTTGAGGATGATATTGATGCCGTGGCCATTTTTGCCTCAGGTACACCGCCGCCTCCGCCGCCGGTGAATTCGAACTTCAGCCCGACAGATACATTGATCTATGCCGGGGCCGCCATTCCATTCACCGACCTTTCCACAGGAAATCCTACAAGCTGGAACTGGACCTTTAACGGGGGCAATCCGGCCTCCCATAACGGGCAGGCACCTCCTCCGGTGGTTTACAGCAATTCAGGAAATCACCAGGCGTCGCTTACTGTGTCCAATGCTTCTTCTACCGATACCAAAAACGGAAATATCAGAGTGCTCCCCCACATCTGGCAATATAATTCTACGGCATTGAGCCACAATATTTCCATTCCGCTATCCGCAAACCCGATGGTAAATGGTTCGCCACTGGCAGCCAATGATGTCATCGGCGTGTTCTACACCGATTTTGCAGGTAATGAAAACTGCGGCGGCTGGGTGATCTGGGACGGCGTGAACAATGTCAGCCTGTCGGCTTTTGGTGACGACCCCACCACGTTCAATAAGGAGGGTTTTGCCGAAGGTGAGGATTTCACCTGGAAAGTTTTCTCGATGAACGACAATAAAGCCTATCAGGTAGTGGCGACGTATGACATGAGCATGCCCGACCACGATGGCAAATTCCACAATAACGGCATGTCGGCCCTGGCCAGCCTTGGCAGCGGCAGTTTACATCAGTTTATCAAATATCAGGGCTGGAGCGGAATTTCTACCTACCTGCTGCCGAACGACGCCAATCCTGACTCCATATTCAAGGATGTAATGAACGACCTGGTGATCATGCTGGGCGCCAATGGCATGTATTGGCCGGCACAGACCATTAATACCATTGGAAACTGGAATGTGTACGAAGGGTATAAGATCAAGTTTTCGCAGGATGCTGTCATGAATATTACCGGCACACCGCTTACCAACCGGTCCGTGACACTGAACCCCGGCTGGCATATCCTGCCGGTACTGAGTTCGGGCAGTGTTTCTGCCGCTTCCATTCTTGGTGTTCCCGGCGTTGATTTCGCCAAGGAAATTGCCGGCACCCGTGTTTACTGGCCCGGGCAGTCGATTTATACACTAAATCAGTTGTTTCCCGGCGAAGCCTACGTGGTGCATATAACAGCTACCACCACCTTTAGTTTCCCGGCCAAGGGCGGAAACAGTTCCTTCGTTGCATTGCCCGATGTAGAATCACCCTGGTCTGATCCGGTTCCCACACCCAACTCGCATGTGATTGCCATCTCTGCCGAATCGGTCATGGGCTGGGACAAAGGCGATGTGATTGCAGCATTTAATACCGAAGAAATGATTTGCGGAGCTGCTGCAATTACAGGTGATAATCTGGCATTGACAGTTTACGGTGATGATCCGGTGACACCTGATATCGATGGCATGCAGGAGTCGGAGGCAATCATCTTCAGGATCTTCCATAGGGCAAGCGGAGAAATTACAACGCTTGTACCTTCCTGGGATCCCGTAATGCCGGAGCATGATGGTTTGTTTGCGATCGACGGTCTTTCGCGGATTGTTTTTAATACAGGCATCCTCTCGTCGGCGGCTGTGCATATCAGCATCTATCCCAATCCTGCGGCAAATTCGGTGAATATCAACACGGGGGACAACACCGTTGCTTCGGTTCAGATACTTAATCTTTTGGGCGAGGTTGTAATGGATTTCCGGCCGGCCTTCAGGCAAATGACCCTCAATGTTTCATCACTGCCCGACGGCTGTTATATGGTCCGGCTTAGCGATGGATTACATTCCATAAACAAAAAACTGATCATCAGAAAATAATATCAGAACTGATAATATAAGCCCCGGCCCCGGCCGGGGTTTTACACCAATGCACAATTATCACCCACATGGGTGAAAACCCGTGGGTGAAAATTAGCCGATCAGCGTTCTTTGAATTCCTGAAGAAAAAGCGGAAAAGTTTTTCCAATCATCTACATCACTGTTTTTTAATTACTTATTCAATCACTTGCAGCGAAATGATATGCGTCTGGCAAAAACGGCCCATAGCTTGAAAAGCATTTTCAGCAAAGATTTAACAGTAAATTTCCCGTTCTTACATTTCTTCCTAACAGCAAGTCAATTAAGCAAATCCCCCTTTAAGCCAATTATTAAAAACAACCTTTCCGGGTTGGGAAGAAGCGATGAGAATAAACAACAGAGAATACTGCAACCTATCCTGAAATAGAGCCGCAATTATTTGTCTTTCCGAATTTTAAATCGTATATTTACGGGTTACATGTGTCGCCGGATCAGTGAGTTCAGCTCGCCGCAATGAGTTCCAAAAAAAGATTTCAACCTAACCATAAAAACTCATTTGTTATGAAAAAAAGTAGTTTTATTCTCTTCACCTTGGCCCTGCTGCCGCTATTCCTGTTTATAGGAATGGCTTCAGTGGCAAAAGGCACGAATGCCGCAACACAACCGGCAGAGATCACCTACCAATCCGGGATCCCGGGAGCCATTAATGATGGTGTTCCCACGTTAGAATCATCGGAAAATCCTTCAACCGGAAAACCGGAACTCATAGCTCCGGTTCCGGATAAGCCGATATATACGGCTCCATCGGCACCAGCCAACAGGGCAGTGCTTTACGAGCAGCTTGCCCAACCTTCAGATGAGGGTGGAATGGCTTCCCAACAGTTTCCCGATCTTCCCGTCTACAGTTGTAAGGCAGCAGATGATTTCATCGTGCCGGACGGGGAAACCTGGCTTATCGAACAGATTTACATCCCGGGAATGTATTCGGCTGCAGGCGGCCCCGCGCAGCATGCCAACCTCCTGATCTACGAAAATGATGTTTCGCTGAATATTCCGGGGTCGGTGCTTTTTGAGTACCTGGATTATCCGGTAATGGCTGATGCTGCGGGAAACCTCGACATCAACCTCTCGCCGGCCGAAAGCGGCCCCATATCACTTGACCCGGGGACGTACTGGATTCCCGTTCAGGTGGTGATGGAATACGGAACTTCTGAACAATGGTACTGGGTAAAGCAGGAATCGCCCACCATCATGAGCGAATATCATTGGACCAACCCCGGGGGCGGCTTTGAAGTGCCTGGCAGCGAAGGCTGGGTGCCGGGCTCCCAGATGTCCGGTGAAGACTACAACCTCGGATTTGGCCTTTATGGCGTTTCAACGGTGGTTGAAACCGATTTTATTGCCGGAGGTTACGATCACTGGACCGTACCTTGCGGATATCTTGAATTTGGCGAAAACGGGGATTTCCCGCCAATACCTGCTGATTTTTTCGGACCCGGTTCTGATCCTTTCGATGGGATTATTTCCCTGGTCGGAAATAATTCCAACGGATCCCAATTCCCTCAATTCGATGCCATGATCAATCGGTTGGGGCCGGTTTATTTCAGCGAGCCCTATCCTTCCACCGGAACCATTGATATCCAGATCGGGCAGCTAAACCTGAAAAGTGAAGATCCGATCCTGATCAATGTCGGTGGAGTGGATTCATTTTTCGATGTATTTATGGAAATAGATTTTGATTCGAATCGTGGCGGGATGTGCGAGATCACGAAAGCTGATATTTTTGGCGGTGCATTCCTGAAGGATTTTTATTTCTGGCCAATCATCACTTTTGTTGAAGTTGGGAATCCTGCCAGTGTATTTATCTATAAGCCAAACAGCATGGGACTGCCCCCGCTTGCTTATGCCAGCGTGGATGCTTATCCGTGGACACATTCACCTATTGAACACGAATTCGATCCGATGAGCGAGGATTTGCTGGTACTGCAATCTGCTGCCGGAAACCTAATGTATTTCATGCCCTTCCTGGTGCGATACGACAATTTCTTCCTGGCTATGAACGAGGAGGGAATTCCTGAAACCTGGGAAGGCACAGGTTATAATAACGGAGAGTGGTATTACTATCCCAATTTCGAATGGTGGAATGTGTGGTTTTACGATCATCCGGTTGATGACACCAGGCGCAAGGTCATCGACGGATTTATGATGATCGAACCCCGCATGCCCGACCTGCCAAGCTATGTGGAAATCGTTTTCAACTGGTCCACGCCCGAATGGCCCGGTTGGCCTGAAATGCCCCGACCACCGCTTCCTGAGGATGTGACCGACCCCGGTATTGAAGAAATGATGATACAACGCTCTGAGCCGCTGATCATCCATCAGGGAAATATTTTCGAGCCGATACCGGTTCCGGTTCCATACGAAATTTTCGAGTTCAATCCCGAGTGGCTTTCGATCGATATCAGGGGATATAATTTTATCCTGAATGGTGAGATACAGCATGTTTGCTTTAAGGAGGGAGAATGCCCGGGCGGAGAAGAGCTCGAATACGGAGATGCACCTGAAGGCGCCCTTGCCTATCCTGCAAGCGGTGTACTCGGAAAATTTCCTACATGTATGAATGTGCCTGTGTCAGGCCATATTTCGCATGGATATGTGGGCTCACATTTAGGGCCCTCCGTGGATTTCGAACCGGAAGGCAACGCCGGTTTCTGCCCTGCATTCAATCCCAACAACTATAACATGGACGAGTGCTTCGCGGATGGTGATGCCGGGTTGATTATTCCGGACGGATATACCATCACAGGTCCTGCCGGTTCGGAAGTGGTATCGGTTTGTCCGGGTGTGAACGGAATCCCGCTGGGTAAAACCTGTCATATTGCGATGTGGGGTACGGATATCGACATCGAAGTCCATAACAATCGCTCCGACGGCCAGCAGGCATACTTTAACCTGCTGCTCGACTGGGATCAGGACGGGTATTGGGCAGGGAGCAGCACGTGTTATAATCCGCTACCAAACGATTATGTTCCCGAACATTCGGCAGTTAATGTGGTTGTTCCTGCCGGATTCGACGGACCCATCTCTGCCCTGATCGGCGGTACCGGCTTCCAGATCGGACCAAATCCGGGTTATGTTTGGGCACGTTTTTCAATTACCGATGTACCTGTTGGTGACAACTGGAACGGAGAAGGAATATACGGGGATGGTGAAACGGAAGATTACCTCTTGCTGATAGAAGATTTCCAGGGCGAAGAATTCGACTGGGGAGATGCACCCGACACACCGTATCCCACGCTGCTTGCCAGCGACGGCGCCCGGCATACCATCGATGGAATCACCTACCTTGGTGATCTGATCGATGGTGAAGCCGACGGGCAACCCTCCGGAAATGCCGATGGCGACGACCTGAACAACCTCGACGACGAAGACGGCGTAAGTGTGGAATGGCCGCTGATTGCCGGAAGTCCCGGCAAGCTTAAGGTGAAGGCCTCTGTGGGTGATGCCCTGTTCAATGCCTGGTTCGACTTCAACAGAAACGGATCGTGGGCCGATCCCGGCGAGCACGTATTTACAGATCTTAACCTGATTGCAGGAGAGAATAAGCTTACTTTCATTGTTCCTGCCGGTGCAATTCCAGGAGGCACATATGCACGTTTCAGGTTCAGTCATCAGCCCGCGCTCGATTATAAAGGAGCAGCCTTCGATGGCGAAGTTGAGGATTATTACACTGAAATTATGGACTACGGAGATATCAAATGGCAGCAACTGCCCGATCCCGATCTGCCCGGCCTCCATGCCCATGAAAACATCCTGATCGCCGACGACTGGATCTGTGCCGGCGGTGACGTGACCGACATTCACTGGTGGGGCAATTATGAACTGATCAACGGAGGCATCAATCATTTTATGATCAGGATCTATACCGACAATGATTGTTTGCCCGGAAATCAAATCCTGTCCTTCCAGGTTCCCTTTACCGTGGCCAACGAAACCTTATGGGGATTCGATAACGCCGGTAATCCGATCTATTATTACGAGTATTTCCTGCCGCAACCATTCGATCAGATCGAAGGAAATACCTACTGGGTATCCATTGTGGCGATGCCGAACAATCCTGATAACCCGGCCATCTGGAGGTGGCAC
>JBKHBQ010000123.1:0-11101 GCA_046542305.1 Bacteroidales bacterium | reverse complement strand
CGGAACGCCATGAGCAGTAATCGTTGGCCTGTGTCCAACTGACGCCCACCACCGGATAGTCGTGGTACGAAGGATGGCGCAGGTAAAGATTTGCCAGCGGCTCGTTGTATGCCAGACGTTCACGCCAGACCAATGTATCGGGCAGGGCTTTGCGGTATACCTCGGGATAGCTCTCGCCGAATACGCGGCTGAGCCAGTACAGGTACTCGAGGTAATCCAGGTTGGTCACCTCGGTTTCGTCCATGTAAAACGAACGCACCGTTATCCTCCGTGCCGGATTATTGTATTCGTAAAGCGGATCTTCGCCGGTTTGGCCCATTACAAAAGTACCGCCTTCAATAAACACAAGACCGGGACCGGTTTCCTGTTCATTTACTTTCGATACTTCAAAACCGCCGTTCTGCGGATTGTTATATTCCCATCCTGTGGTGGGCGATACCTTGTTTTTGGTACCGAAAATGCCCTTACAGGAAGTAATTCCAACGGAAATGAATAAGATAGCTAAAAGACTTAATAACTGCTGATTTCTTGGCATCTTCATTAGATTTTTTACAAAACAGTGGTATTAACTAAAATGTGGGACATTTTATTGCTCTGGGTCTTTTTCTTTTTTTATCGCAATCAAAAATCCATGCAAGCGATATTTCGTGCGCTCCGCCGGAGGCATTTGACAAGCCCGACAGGGTATAATCGTAGCTGTACCCGATCCGGTACTGTTCACCACTGAGGCCGAGCGAAATAATCACCGCATCGGGATTTTCGAAGGCATGACGATACCAGATGCCTGCCACAAAAGGTTCCACCGTGAAATAAGAGCCCAGGTTCAGGTGCCGGTATTGCCCCTGCTGCTGATAGAGGACATTGGGAGAGATCATCACCTGAGCACCTCCGGAGCGGCCGCGGCGGCGTTCGCCTCCAACATTGGCACCTCCGTGCACGGTGATCTTCATGTTGAGGGGAAACTCCCCGTTGCCGGCAAAGGCAATATCAGGCTGCGACAAATGATGAACCGCACCGCCGAAAAAATATTTCTCTCCGTAGCCGATCAAAAAGCCGGTGGCAAAATCGAGGTAGCTGAGATTTCCTGTAAAATCCGGATCGTCGGTGGCGGGATTGTTGCCCGAGGCAAATATCAGCTCCTTCCACTGCAGGCTTCGCTGCCCGTATCCGGCCTGAACGGCGAGATGTCCTGTAAATTTTTCCGAAATCAGCAAACGGTAAGCATACATGGCATTGACCGCCATTCTGGAAATGGCAGCCTCGCCGGCTTTGTTGTAATCGAACTGAATGCCGTAGCCTCCGTGCAAAAAATCGGAATATCCGTCGAACGAAGCCGCGTAGGACACAAATGCACCGGGTAGCGATGGCCATTGATTGCGGTAGTTTAAATGAATTCGCGGGCAGGATTCTGCACCGGCAAGCGCCGGATTGAGGTACAGCGGATTGGCATAAAACTGCGAATAGGTCAGGTCCTGGCTGTGAAGCATAAAGGGCCCGGTTATCACAACAAAAAACAACAGCAGTATGGATTTCTTTTTTTTTAACATGCCTCCAAGCAACCTGCGACGCAACCTTTCGTCTGTTAAATAACTCTTTTACATTGCGGATATTTTAATCCCCGCGCTGGAGAAACAAAAATAAACATTAGAAAACAGGATGACCCCCGGCAAAAGATTAAAGCTTGTTAAAGCGCTTTGATCCAATTACGCTAACGATTTGCAATATTGAGGAATTCAGGACGTTTTTTAATTTCAGTTTTTCTTTAATAGAAAATTATTACTCCGGAATACCGGTCCGGGCAGGTCAATCAAAATCATCATTATGAACATAAACAAATTCATTACTGTTCAGCAAGCAAGGTCAGATTCAATGCTTCGCAAAATGAAAAATTCTTCCGTCATCATCATATCGCTGTTGCTGATTTGTCTTCCGTTGCTGCTTCGCGCCGAAGGCGACAGCTATTCGTTCGATCTGCGCTGGACTTCACCACAGGAAATCGTGCAGCCCGACAGTTCGGTTATCAGACTGCTGCATTTCGAAAACGCCGTGTACCACGAGGATTACCTGCCATATTTTGAACATAAGATCAGGATTGACCAATTCGCTTTGAAAATGGATGCAACGTTGGCAAATCCCCGGTACGTTGCGCTTACCAACAGCGAGTTGCTGATAATGAACAACCTTCCTGAGATAGGCCATCAGGTGAAACCGGAGGTAAAGGTTTCGCGCGCCAGAGGACAAAGCTACGCCATTGTCCGGCTGCTGCCCTTCCGCCTCAATATGGAAACCGGGAAATATGAAAAACTGATATCCTTCGAGCTGACGCTCACAATTAAAGAACCTTACAAAGCCGGAAATGCGCAGAACAATTTTGCAGACAATTCGGTGCTTGCAACCGGCGACTGGTACAAAATCAGGGTTGCTGAAACGGGTCTTTATAAAATAACCTGGACGGAAATGTCGGAAATGGGAATAGACATGAGCGGGCTGAAATCTTCCGATATCTGCCTCTACGGCAATGGCGGCGGCATGTTGCCCGAGAGCAATGAGGCCTTCAGGTATGATGATCTTCAGGAGCGTGCCATTCAGGTTTTTGATGGCGGCGACAATAGTTTTGACGAAGGCGATTATTTTATCTTTTACGCCACCGGTGCCGACATCTGGAAATACGAGCCCATGCTTTTCAGGTTTTCGCACAAAAAAAATATTTACTCCGACTACGCCTATTATTTCATCACCACCGACAAGGGCCCCGGCAAGCGGGTACAAAACCTTACCCCCGGAGGAGAAACCCCGAACTACGTTTCGACCACCTTCAACGATTATGCTTTTCACGAGCTTGAGGAGCTGAACCTGATCGGGTCGGGAAGAGAATGGTACGGCGAGCTGTTCGACCTGCAAACCAGCTATGATTTTTCGTTTAATTTCCCCAACCTCCATGCTGCTTCCTCACATTATTTTAAGGCGCGGGTTGTGGCCAAGGCCGAGCTGTCGAGCGCTTATCTTGCCACTGTGGACGACAGCACATTTACCATCGCGGTTGACCGCACCCTCGACGATCCCGAAGGCGAATATGCCAAGGCTGTGGTAAAGGAAAACCGTTTCCTTGCCTCGGGCGATGATATAGATGTGAACCTGCAGTACAACAAATCCACCAACAGCGCGCAGGGCTGGCTGGACTACATCGAACTGAACGTGGTAAGAAAAAGCATTTTCACCGGCGGGCAGATGTCTTTCCGCGATGTGAGCGCCAAAGGCAGCTCCAAAATTGCCGAATTCAACCTGAGCAATGTAAACCAGGACGTTACGGTGTGGGAAGTGAGCGATCCGCTCAATGCGCAAAAGATTCAGGCCACCTATTCGGGCAGCACCTTAAAATATGTACTCCCCTCCCCCAATGTCCGCGAATTTGTGGCTTTCGACGGCAGCAGCTTCCTCACGGCCGAATTTGTAGAGCAAGTGCCAAACCAGAACCTGCACGGTTTGGGAACCATCGATTACGTGATCGTATCCCATCCGGATTTTCTGGATCAGGCGGTCCGGCTGAGAGATTTTCACTCGGCACAATCAGGCCTGCGGACGGTGGTGGTAACCCCGCAACAGGTTTATAACGAGTTTTCCTCCGGAGCACAGGACATCACCGCCATAAAGGATTTAATGCGGATGCTCTACGAACGCGGCGGCGAAAGCAACGGCCCGAAATACCTGCTGCTTTTCGGCGATGCCTCCTATGATTTCAAAAACAGGATAGAAATACAGCACAATTTTGTGCCGACCTTCGAATCGCAGAATTCGCTGCACTATATTCACTCATATGCCACCGACGATTATTTCGGTTATCTTGATCCTGAAGAAGGCACACATTCTTCCGACCTCCTCGACATTGGCATCGGAAGGCTGGTGGTAACCACGGCCGAAGAAGCAGAGGTGGCGGTGAATAAGATCATTCATTATGCCACCAGCCCTGAATCAATGGGCGACTGGCGCAATGTAATCACCTTTGTGGCCGATGACGAAAACGGCAATACCCACCTCAAACAGGCTGATCAACTGGCGAATTTTATCGATTCGACCTATCATGAATATAACATCGACAAGATTTACATCGATGCCTACATTCAGGAATCGACGCCCGGCGGACAGCGCTATCCTACAGTAAACAGCGCCATTAATACCAGGATGGAAAAAGGAAGCATGATCATGAACTATACCGGACATGGCGGTGAAGTAGGTTGGGCGCACGAGCGAATTCTCGAAAACTCTGACATTTACAACTGGAGCAATTACAACAGGTTAGCGGTTTTTATTACGGCCACCTGTGAATTTGCCCGGTACGACGATCCCAACCGCACCTCGGCAGGCGAATATGTATTTCTGAATCCCAATGGCGGTGGTATAGCCCTTTTCACAACATCGCGGGCTACCTACGGCGGATCGAACTTCAGCCTCAACTTGCCACTTTATCAATATGCCTTCCAAAAGACCAATGGAGAATATTATGCTATGGGCGACCTCATCAGGCTTGCAAAACTTGAGAGCAGTTCATCGAGTAACGACAAGAAATTTATACTGCTCGGTGATCCTGCTTTAAAAATGGCCTATCCGGATTACAGGGTGGAAACCCTGAACATCAATTACGAGCAAGCCCTTGAGACACCTGATACGCTGAGAGCGCTTTCGAAGGTAACCATCTCCGGCCGCATCGTGGATGCCGATGGAAAACTGGTTCCGTCCTTCAACGGCACCCTGCAGGCTACCGTTTTCGACAAAGAATCGGAAGTGACCACCCTGGGGCAGGACGACGGGAGCTACGAACGCACATTCATGCTTCGCAAGAATACTATTTACAAAGGCAAAAACCAGGTAAACAATGGTGAATTCAGCTTCTCTTTCATCGTACCCAAGGACATTGCCTACAACTATGGCTACGGAAAAATCAGCTATTTCGCCGAAAACGGTGAAAAATCAGCCAACGGCTATTACGAAAACATCATCATTGGCGGATCCGACCATACAGCATCCATCGATAATTCCGGTCCGCTGATTTCGCTGTTCATGAACGACACCCTGTTTCAAAGCGGTGACATCACCGGTCCGAATCCCATTCTCCTGGCCAAGGTTTTCGACGAAAACGGCATCAATACCGTGGGCAACGGCATCGGGCACGACATCGTGGCCATCCTTAACGGCGATACCGAAAATCCATACAAATTGAATGAATTCTACGAGTCGGATTTCGGCAGCTATAAAAGCGGAAGCGTGATGTTTCCCTTTTCCGGCCTGCCTTCGGGCGATCATGAACTAAAGTTCAAAATATGGGATGTGTTCAACAATTCCTCGGAGGCCAGCCTGCGCTTTACCGTGGTCGCGGATGATCAAGTGGCGATTGAAAACCTGATCAACTATCCGAATCCGTTTATCAACGAAACCTACTTTACCTTTAATCACAATCATGCACGTTCGGAACTGGATGTGGTGATCAGGATATTCGACTTCAGCGGACGTCAGGTAGCCGAGCTGCAACACAACAATGTGAGCGGCGGATTTCATACGACTCCCATCCGTTGGGACGGAACCAGCCAGGGCGGACACCGGCTCAAAGGCGGATTGTACATCTATCAGGTGCAGGTAACCGATGACGAAGGGCACACATTCTCAGCAGTTAAGAAGCTGGTAATTTCAAGATGATAAATTTTTAATTATCTTTGACATCTCTATAATTTAAGTATGAAAAAGCATTTTTTACTCACATATCTCATCGCATTTACACTGATCTCTGCGATTCATGCTCAAACACTGCACACCGGCCAAACAATCCAATGGACAGGCATTCAAAATCTGCAATTCCAGGATGGTGAGTTGAAGGTATTGAATTTTGTTGATGCCGTGAACCATGATCAGTTTGGATTGCTCCCCGTCTATTCGCAACTTTTTCCAATAGGTGACCCGGCACTGGCCTACCATTTCAAACTGAAAAATACACGCTTTGAACCATTCGGAAATCAGGATGAAATTTCAGCGGTCGCGGATATTCAGTTGATCGAAAATGAAATCAGACTGCTTGACGAAGTCATTACCATCCGAAACGATCATTTCAGTCAGCTTCAGTTTCTTCCGTTGCGCTACAACGAAAAAACCGGAAAATATGAAAAGCTTGTAAGCTTTGATATTGAAGCGGTGTTGAAGCCTTCATCACATGCAGGTGTTGCAGGCAAAAGCCGCACCTATGCCGAAAATTCCGTGCTGGCCGAAGGTGAATGGTACAAGATGGCCATTTCAAAAACCGGAATTTATAAGCTGAGCTATCAGGATCTGGAGTCGATGGGCATCGATGTTGCCGGCATCGATCCGGTTGAAATAAAAATATATGGCAATGGCGGCGGCATGCTGCCTGAAAGCAACAGCGCATTCAAACATGACGATCTTCAGGAGAACGCCATCCACGTGGAAGGCGCCGATGACGGAAGTTTCGACCCTGATGATTATGTACTGTTCTATGCCGAAGGCCCCGAAAGCTGGGAGTATGTCCCCCTGAAGCTGGCATTTACACACATCAGGCACCGCTACTCCTATGTTTCGCATTATTTTATCACCGTAAGCCCCGGCATGGGCCGTCGTATCGAAACCCTTCCCGCCGTTCAGCAGCAGGCAGATGAGGTGATTTCCCATTACAATGATTATGTGTATCATGAACTGGATACGGTAAATCTGATCCAGTCAGGAACCGAATGGTACGGCGAGGAATTCTCGGACAAACTTACGCACGATTTCAGTTTTGATTTTCCGAACAGGGATCTTTCACAAAATATCTACCTGGAATGCGAATTTGCTGCACGTGCCGATAAGGTGAGTTCGTTCATGATCTACATGAACGGCGATTCGCTGATGCAGGCTACGCTCAACGCGATTCCACCCGGATCGATTGTACAGTATGCCAATACCCTGAATAAAACCAAACGGCTGAAGGTACAGGATACGGACCAGATCAACATTTCCATTACATACGATAAGCCCACCAACCAAAGCAAGGGCTGGCTGAACTTCATCGAGCTCAATGTAATGAGCCACCTTAAATTTAACGGAACCCAATTCGGTTTTCGCAATATCTACACCACCAACGAAGGACAGATATCCGAGTTTCAAATTGATGGAGCCGATGCAGATTTTCAGGTGTGGGATGTTAGCGATCCGTTATCTCCCAAAATGATACCCACTGATCTGGCGGGCAATCTCAGCAGCTTTAAAGCAGCCACCGACACCCTGCGCGAATTTGTTGGCTTCAACAACACCGGGTTCTACGCGCCGGCACCGTTAGGAAAAATCGAAAACCAGAACCTGCATGCCATCGGCGGCAAGGATTTCATCATCATCAGCCATCCCGACTTTCTGGCTCAGGCCGAACGCGTGAAGCAATTGCACGAGGAGCTCGACCAGATGGACATTGCCATTGTAACTCCCGAACAGATCTTTAATGAGTTTTCAGCAGGAACAACCGACCCTGTGGCGATCCGTGATTTTGTAAGAATGGTTTACCAGCGCTCCGGTGATCCGCCGGCATTAAAATACCTGATGCTCTTTGGCGACGGGTCCTACGATCCCAAAAACCGTATTATCAGCGACCGCAATTTTGTACTCACCTACCAGTCGAAACAGTCGCTCTGGTACACTTCATCCTATGTAACCGATGATTTTTTCGGGCTGATGGACGATAATGAAGGCCAGGATGCCTCAGGGAATGTTGACATCGGCATCGGCCGTCTCCCGGTGAACACCGTACAAGAAGCCGAAAACATGGTGGATAAGATCGAGCATTACATGCGAAATTCGACGGAAGTAAAAGGCACCTGGAGAAACAGCATGTGTTTTATCGCCGATGATGAAGATTTTAATCTGCACATTTTCCAGGCCGATACCGTGCTGGTGAAACTCGTCGAGCGCAACAATAAAACTCTGAACATTAACAAGATTTATTTCGATGCCTATCAGCAGGAATCCAGCACCAGCGGACACCGCTACCCCGAGGTGACCAAAGCTTTTAACAAACAGGTAGAGGAAGGAACGCTGCTGGTGAATTATACCGGCCACGGCGGAGAATTGGGTCTGGCCCACGAGCATGTGCTGGGAATTCCGGATATCAATTCATGGGATAACTTCGACAGGCTGCCGGTATTCATTACCGCCACCTGCGAATTCAGCCGGTTCGACAATCCCCTGCTGACTTCTGCCGGTGAACTTGTGCTGCTGAATCCAGATGGCGGCGGAGTGGCACTGTTCACTACCACCCGACTGGCTTTTGCCGCATCCAACCTAACCCTTAACCGGCGAATTTACGATACCCTCTTCAGGGCCCAACCCGGCCATTACCCGCGCCTGGGCGATCTGATCATGTTTTCGAAGAATCCATCAAATACCAATATCCGCAACTTCGTCCTGCTGGGAAATCCGGCGCTTAAGCTGGCCCTTCCGCAGTACAATATCCAAACCGACCTGATCAACGGCATTTCTGCCGACACCTTCAGGGATACACTGAAAGCCAACAGCAGGGTGGAAATTTCGGGTCGCGTCGCGGGGTTTTCGGATGGTAACCAGATGATAGAATCCTTCAACGGAAAGATCTACATCAGCCTGTACGATAAAGCCGAGCAAATCACCACCCTGGGCAACGACCCGCGCAGCATGCCTTACGAATTCGAGGTTCAGAACAATATCCTCTTCCAGGGCGTGGCTTCGGTGGTTAACGGCAGGTTCAGCTTCTCCTTTGTAATCCCAAAGGATATTTCCTATCAGTACGGTGTGGGAAAGATCAGCTATTACGCCACCGACAGTATTTATGATGCCACAGGAGCATATGAGAATTTTTTAATCGGGGGATACGACGACCAGACGGCTGCCGATAACACTGGCCCGCAAATCGATCTTTTCCTGAACGACTCGCTTTTCCGCAACGGCAGCATGATCAGCAATCATCCGCTGATGCTGGCATACCTCAACGATCCTTCTGGCATCAATGCCTCAGGTACCGGTATCGGGCACGACATCATCGCCACCCTCGATGGCAACTATACCCATTCCATGATCCTGAACAACCATTATGTTCCGGCTATCGACGACTTTACCAGCGGCAGCATTCAACTCCCGCTCGGAGAACTCGCCGAAGGAGAACATACGCTTGAATTAAAGGCCTGGGACATGTACAACAATTCTTCTGTAAAAACCATCACCTTCAGCATTTCCAACAACCTGCCCGTGGAAATGGAGCGGGTTTATAACTATCCCAATCCTTTCAGCAACGAAACCTGGTTCACCTTCAGGCACAATCAGTTTGAAGAGGAACTTTCGGTGGAGATTGAAATTTTTAACTTCAACGGGCAGTTGGTTAGAACAATCGGGCCGCAAAAGGTGTTTAGTAGCGGCTATCTTGTTGATCCGATCCGTTGGGACGGCACCGGCACCGGAGGGGAAAAGCTCAGACCGGGATGGTACGTATACAAAATGAAGGTGTACAATGCTAACGGCCTCACTTCCGAGATGGTACAAAAAATGATCATTACGAATTAAAATTAAAGCATATCTGCAAAATACTTAAACAATATTCAATTGCATTGACCGTTTAAGTTGATATTTTTAACAAAAGTAAACGCACATCTTTATGATTAAAAAAGCTCTTGCAGCCCTGGCTGTATGCATGATTTTTGTGAATTTTGCACAAGCGCAGGATAACAGGCCAAACTATTTGGGTCAAACCAACACCATCACCACCGCAGTTCCTTTTTTGTTGATTGCACCTGATGCCAGGGCCGGTGCCATGGGCGATATTGGTGTGGCTACCACTCCCGATGCCAACTCCATGCACTGGAATCCTGCCAAGTACGCTTTTATCGATTCAAAGATCGGTTTTTCGGCAGCGTATAGCCCGTGGCTGCGGGCCATCGTGAGTGATATTAACCTGGCTTATGTGGCCGGTTATTACAAGATCGACGATCGGCAGGCCATCGCATCATCCTTGCTTTACTTTACCCTTGGCGACATTACCTTTACCGACATTCAGGGTTCGACCATCGGAAACTACAGGCCCAATGAGTTTTCGCTCGACGCGACCTATTCCAGAAAGTTTTCGGAAAACTGGTCGGGTGCCGTTGCCGCACGCTACATCCACTCCAACCTCACCCAGGGCATCGATGTGGCCGGTGTAGCCACCAAGCCGGGGCAGTCGATTGCTGCCGACGTGGCTGTGTATCACACCCACGAACTGAACTGGAGAGATGTGGAGTATGCTGAGTTTGCTTTTGGTTTAAATATTTCCAACATCGGATCGAAGATTTCTTATTCCGATGCCACTACCGAAAAAGATTTCATTCCCACAAACCTGCGCCTCGGACCGCGCCTCACCATCGATCTGGATGACTACAACCGTCTTTCGTTCGCCATCGACGTGAACAAGCTGCTGGTACCTACACCGCCCATATATGCACAGGATTCGTTGGGCAATCCAATAATTGAGGACGGGCAACGTGTAATTGCTGCCGGCATGGATCCAAGCGTTTCTGTGGTTGAAGGCATGATCCAGTCGTGGTACGACGCCCCGGACGGATTTAGCGAAGAACTTCGCGAATTCTATTTCGGAACCGGTGTGGAATATTGGTACAACAAGGTATTTGCCGTACGCGGCGGATTCTTTTATGAAGACAGGATGAAAGGAAACCGAAAATATTTCACCCTGGGAGCAGGTTTGAAATACAATGTTTTCGGTCTGGATTTCTCGTACCTTATCCCGCTCGAACAGCAGAACCCGCTGGAGAACACCCTCCGTTTCACGCTCATTTTCGACTTCGACGAGTTTTATCAGTAAAGGATAAAACCGAAAAATATTCGTAAAGCCGGAAGCAGTTGATGTTTCCGGCTTTTTATTTTACTGAAAATTGCGAACTTTGGCCAAAAACCGCTTTATGAAAATCAGAACAGGTACCGGCTATGATGTGCATCAGCTTGCCGCAGGTTATCCGCTGATCATCGGGGGCGTTGAGTTTCAACACCACCTCGGCGCTGTAGGACATTCTGACGCCGATGTGCTGATCCACGCCATCTGCGATGCACTGCTTGG
>JBKHBQ010000122.1:0-11107 GCA_046542305.1 Bacteroidales bacterium | reverse complement strand
CCATGAAAAGCCGGAGAAAGGAAAACAACGAGAAGAAGGGTAAGGAATGCGTTTTTCATATCTGTAGTTTTATATGCAACTACCTAAATATAACGCAGACCTGAAAGCAGGGTTACAGCTATATCAGGTAAGATGCAAAAGGATCGCAGTTTTCCGCATTATTTCATCAGCAGCACTTCAAAATTCTTCGGCACGAAATAATCGTCGATGCCATAGCCGGTATTGATGATGATGCCGCCGAGCAGGGCAAGTTTTTTGATGTTGAACTCCGCGCGCGCTTTTTCAAGGTATTCATGGATTTGCCTGTCGATGAGTTCAAAGGTGATCTCGGTGATTCTGAGTTTGGGGTTTTCTGCCCTGATAATCTCTTCCCTGTGCGGGAGCAGTTTTTTTTCGATGAAATACATCTGGTGGTCGTCCTCGCCATCGCCGGGCCGGTAGCTGTCGTCGGAGAGATGACCCAGGGCATTCATCAGCGCGCCACAAGAAGCGCCGGCGCTTTGCTGACCCGGCCGCCAGGCCTTGCCCAGTTCGCCCTCGTGCGTAATGCCGATGTGGGCGCCGTAAAAGATCATAGCCGATCCGCCCTCCGGGATATGATGCGCGAAAGCTTTCATCCCGGTGACACCGGTAAACGGCATCCCCGCCAGACCACCCATCATGAACGGCCCGTTGACCACACCGAAAAACGAAGTGTTCTCATTGTTCAGCTCGTCCGCACAAAAAGATGTAGCCATCAGCATGCGTGAAATATCCAAATGATGTTTCTGCTTGAGCAATCCCAGAAAATGGATGGAAGTGTCGCGCGAATTCATCGCCATGGGAAATTGCCTGTAAACGATTTTATCAAAGGTAACCTGCAGCATAGTTTATTGCATTTTGGCAAAGGTACATATTGAAACATAAAGTGCAAAACTCAAAATCCGAAATCCGATACAATATAAAAACTAAAAATGCAGAGTTCTGAACCTGCTTTGATCCGGCAGTTGGTGATGAGCGGGCTTGTCTGACAAATAACATTATTAATCCAATAACTTTTTCATTCAATAACTTTTTCCCGGTTCAGACCCATCCGCTCAACCCGAAATTCCTGCCAAAACGAATAAACCCTACCTTTGTCGCGATGTTCTACAACGCCCTGCTCATATTTCTGATGGCGATCCTGGGGATCTGGAAGGCGGTACCGCTGGGACTGCTGCTGAAAACGCCCCCGACAACGATCTTTTTGATGACTGCAGCCGGCGGATCGGCCGGCGTGCTGATCCTGTTCTTTTTCGGCGATCTGCTCCGCAGGTTGTTCAGAAGAAAACACCCTGCAGGTGCACCTTCCAGGCGCTCGGGAAGAGTTCAGCGGATATTCAGTAAATACGGAACCACAGGGCTTGGCTTTTTCGGCAGCCTCATCCTCGGCCCGAATCCTACCATCCTGCTGGGTGTTTTGCTGGTCCCCCAAAAATACACCCTCCTTTACTGGACACTGGCAGGCACCGTGGTGTGGAGCCTGGCGCTGACCATCACCGGCGTGTACAGCATCGAGATGTTTCGTGAAATTTCAGGCAGTCTTTCCATATTCTAATGCCATGCAACCCTTCCGCACATACGGCCCTCCCCCCTGCGCTGTGGTTTTGATCCATGGCGGACCGGGTGCGCCGGGCAGCCTGGCCCCACTGGCAAACCTGCTCAAGACGGACAATTCGCTTCTGGAACCTTTTCAGCAGAACAGTACCATTGGCGGGCAGGTTAAGGAGATGTACGACACCATCAGCAGGCATGGTAATACGCCGGTCGTACTGGTTGGCCACTCCTGGGGCGCCTGGCTGGGTTGGATTTTTGCCGCGGAATACCCTAAAGTTGTGAAAAAGCTCATTATGATCGGGGCGGGACCGTTCGAAGAAAAATATGCGGAAAATATTTCGCGCCTGCGTAGGCAGCGGCTTTCGCCGGAAGAACATCAAACGGTGCAGGATCTTGCTGCCGAATTGAAATATGCGCAGGGAGCCGCCAAAAAAGAAATTTTCAGAAAACTCGGCCGGCTGATGACCAAAGCCGACACCTTCGCCCCCGTTTCTGACGAAGAACACGTAACCAGGTATCAGCCGGAGATCTACGAAAGCATCTGGCCCGAAGCGGCGGCGCTGCGTGCGTCGGGAAAGCTGATCAACCTGGCCGCCCGTATCCGCTGCCCCGTAACGGCCATCCACGGCGATTACGATCCGCATCCCGCCGAAGGTGTGGAAATTCCACTCTCCGAAAGTCTGAACGACTTCCGGATGATCCGCATGCAAAACTGCGGGCACTACCCGTGGAATGAGCGTTATGCAGCCGAAGAATTCGCAAGCATCCTGTTAAGGGAAATAGCCTGAAGAAAATTTTTCCATTCAAAAACAATAACAGCTAAAATTAACCCGTTACTTTAACCAATTAGTTAAATTTTTTGGATAAACTGAAAAGTTAATTATGAATGAAGATTCGACCAACACCGAACAGATCATCCTGAAAGCAGCCAGAAAAGTGTTTACAGAAAAAGGCCGCGAAGGGGCCCGCATGCAGGAGATTGCCGATGAAGCCGGGATCAACAAAGCGCTGCTGCATTATTATTTCCGCAGCAAAGACCGGCTGTTTCAGGCCGTATTTTTCGAAGTCCTCGATAAGTTCATCCCCGAAGTCACCAACATGGCTTTCACAAATAAATCCGTTTTTGAAATCCTGAAATTCTTTGTGGAGCGGTATATCGATCTTATTCTGGAAAATCCACATATTCCGAGTTTCATCCTGCACGAGCTCAGCCAGAATCCGGATGGCATCGCCAAGTTACTTGGGAGCAGGACAGCGGGTATGAGCAGGTTTCTCGAAAAAATCCAACAGGAAATGGACGCCGGGATTATCCGCAATGGCGATCCCAGGCAGGTGATGATCAACACCATCGGGCTTTGCGTTTTTCCCTTTGTGGCAAAGCCGATTGTCAAACACATTTATTTCGATGGAGATGATGCAGCATACCGGCAGTTTCTCATCGAACGAAAAACCGAAGTGTATCAGTTCATCATAAATTCGATCAAAGTATGAGGTTAAAAAGAATGTTTAACATCAGGCTTGCAGTTGCAGTCATTTTTTCTGTCGCACTGAGCCTGTCGGTGCACGGGCAGTTGCCCGATACCCTTACATTGGATTTCTGCCATGAACGGGCCGTGGAGGTCTGGCCGCTGTCCATACAGAAGAATCTCTACGAGCAGGCATCGGATATGGAAATGGAAAATATCAGTAAAAACTACCTTCCACGGTTCGATTTGAACGGCCGTGCCACCTACCAGTCGGAGGTGACCAAAGTGGAAGTAAATATGCCGGGCGTGGACATCCCGTCACCTGATAAAGACATGTACAACCTTTACCTCGGCCTCAACCAGTTGATCTGGGACGGCGGAATCAGCCGCAATCAAAAAATCCTTGAGCAGGCCGATCTGGAAATTTCGAAGCAGCAGGTGGAGGTGGAACTGTATCAGGTAAAGAGCCGTGTGAACGGGCTTTTTTACAAAATCCTGCTTTACCGGCAAAGCCGGGATCTGCTGGTGGTAAACCGCGAAACCGTTTCCGAAAAGCTGCAGGAACTCGAATCGGCCATTCGCCACGGCGTGATGCTTCAGTCGGATGCCGATGCAATGCAGGCGCAGATCCTGGAGATCGATCAAAAGGTGGCGGAAATCGACAGCGATCTTGCCGCCCATTACCGGATGCTTGGCCAGATGTTGGAGATGGATATCCCTGAATCCACAGAACTGCTCATGCCCGATCCGGAGGTGCAAACACAATCTTTCGTCAACCTGCGTCCGGAATACCATTTGCTGGAAATGCAGAAAAACCGCCTGGAGCTTTCCAAAGAACTGGTGTCGGCGTCCTATCTGCCCAAATTCTCGGGATTCGGGAAACTGGGCTACGGTAAGCCCGGGCTGAACATGCTTTCGGATAAATTCGACACCTACTATTATCTGGGGGTTGGACTGCAATGGGACATCCTGAACTGGAACAAACAAAAAAACCAGAAAAAAATCCTCGATGTGCAACAGGAAATCATCGAAGCACAGCGCAGGGCTTTCGATAAAAATATAGATGTACAGGTGACGGATGACCTGGCGGAGATCAGAAAATACGAGCAACTGATGGAAAAAGATCAGCAGATCATCGACCTGCGGGAACGGATCACCAAAACCGCTTCCTCAAAGCTCGACAGCGGCACCATCACCTCGTCGCAGTATCTCGATGAAGTGAACCGCGAAACCCGGACCCGCCTCGACCTGGAAATGCACCGCATCCAACTTTCACTGGCCAAAATCGATTACCTGAAAACAATTGGAGAATTATAAAACCTACAATACTGCAAGTATGAAAAACAAAATGCAATTTATCCTGATATCAATACCGCTGATCATGCTGTTTGGCTGTAACGGGCAAAATGACAGGTCGGACGCCTGGGGCAACTTTGAGGCCACCGAGGTCACCATCTCGGCGCAGTCCGGAGGTGAACTGATGGCTTTCGGCCTGAATGAAGGGGATTTCCTTAGAAAAGGAACCGTGGTTGGCTGGATCGACACCACCGACCTGGTGCTGAAAAAGCAGCAACTGATTTCGCAGAAAGCGGCGGTGAGTTCCAAAATCTCATCCTTCGAAGCGCAGGCTGCCGTTTACCAGCAGCAGAAGAAAAATGCCGGGCGCGACATGGAACGGTTTGAAGCCATGCACCGTGAGGGTGCGGCCACACAAAAGCAGCTCGACGATATTTCCGGACAGATCCAAGTGATCGAAAAGCAGATCGCATCAGTGGAGGTCCAGAAATCGGCAGTACACAGCGAAATTCAGGCCATCGAAAAACAGATCGCACAGGTGGAGGAAGCCATCAGCAAAGCTGTGATCACCCAGCCAGGTGACGGCTCTGTCCTCACCAAATACGTAAATGCACACGAAATGGTGATGGCCGGAAAACCGCTGTACAAGTACGCCGATCTGCGGCAAATGAAACTGAAGGTGTATGTAAGTGGTGCACAATTACCTGATATCCATATCGGGCAGCAGGCGGAAGTATTGATCGACAAAAACGAAACCGAAAACCGGAAACTCACGGGTAAGGTAAGCTGGATCAGCGAAAGCGCTGAGTTTACACCCAAAATCATCCAGACCAAAGAAGAACGCGTAAACCTGGTGTACGCCGTAAAGATGCTGGTGCCCAACGACGGATCGCTGAAGATCGGCATGCCAGGCGAAGTGATTTTTGTTCAGGATCAGAATGAATCGCCTTCAGATAAATGATTTGAGATGATCCCCATTTCCATAGAGCATATTACCAAATCATATGGCAGAACTGCTGCCCTCGAAGATATTTCGCTGGATGTAAACGAAGGGGAGATCTTTGGTCTCATCGGGCCTGACGGTGCTGGGAAAACCACGCTGTTCAGGATACTGGTTACGCTGCTGGTGCCCGACCACGGGAAAGCTACGGTGTTGGGCCTGGACACGGTAAAGGATTTCAGAGCCATCCGGCGTCAGGTAGGGTACATGCCTGGCAGGTTTTCGCTGTACCAGGATCTTTCGGTGGAGGAAAACCTCGGATTTTTTGCCACCATTTTCAACACCACCATCCAGGAAAACTATGAGCTGATCCGCGATATCTATCAGCAAATCGAGCCGTTTAAAAACCGGCCGGCCGGGAAACTTTCGGGCGGGATGAAACAAAAACTGGCCCTGAGCTGTGCATTGATCCACAAGCCGAAGGTGCTTTTCCTCGATGAGCCCACCACCGGCGTGGATGCCGTTTCGCGCACGGAATTCTGGGACATGCTCGACCGCATCCGCAACCATGGCATCAGCATCATGGTTTCCACGCCTTACATGGACGAGGCCAGGCTGTGCGACCGCGTGGGGCTGATCCAGCAGGGAAGCCTGCTGAGCATCGATACACCGCAGGCCATCACCGATCGGTATCCGCACCGGCTCATGGCGGTGAAATCGGAATCTATCTACCGGCTGATCAATGATCTGAATAATTATGAACGTACGCACTCGGTGTACCCTTTCGGCGAGTACCTGCACTTTGCACCCAAGGAGAAAAGCCTGGGACCCGATCAACTGAAATCCTTCCTGCAGGAAAAAGGGTACAAAAATGCAGTGGTAAAGGAAATTAAGGCAGGCATAGAAGATTGCTTCATGGAACTGATGAGCAACCACCAAAAAAAGGAAACCCTATCATGAAAGAAAGGCCGGAAAGCAAGCAGCAAAATGTGATCGAGGTGCGAAACCTCTGGAAGAAATTCGGCAGCTTTGCCGCCAACAAAGATCTGAGCTTCGATGTGAAACGGGCGGAGATTTTCGGTTTTTTGGGAGCCAACGGAGCAGGCAAAACCACGGCCATCAAAATCCTTTGCGGACTCTGGAAACCGACCTCAGGCGAGGTAAAGGTGAGCGGGTACGATGTGAATACCGAAACCGAAATGGTAAAGCGAAACATCGGATATATGAGCCAGAAGTTTTCGCTTTATGAGGACCTGACGCCCGTAGAAAACATCCGTTTTTACGGCGGAATTTACGGATTGAGCCGCAGACGCATGAAGGAAAAAACCGATGAGGCGCTTTCGACGCTCGGCCTGAAGGAGGTGCGCGACAAGCCCGTAAGCGCGCTGCCACTGGGCTGGAAACAAAAACTGGCCTTTACGGTGGCTCTGCTGCACGAACCCGGCATCGTCTTCCTCGACGAACCAACCGGCGGGGTGGATCCGGTTACGAGAAGGCAGTTCTGGAACATGATCTACGCAGAGGCCGACAATGGTACCACCATTTTCGTTACCACCCATTATATGGACGAAGCGGAATACTGTGACCGCGTGTCCATCATGGTCGACGGCGAAATCCATGCATTGGATACACCCGCAACCCTGAAGGAAAAATATCATGCAGAGAGCATGAATGAGTTGTTTTTGAAGCTGGCGAGGAGGTAGTGAGTGGGCAGTCGGCAGTGGGCAGTGAGCGTAGGCAGAAGGACTGAGGACTGAATTATTCACATAAAAAACAAAAAAAATGAGCAAAGGATTTAAAAATTTAAAAGCTTATCAAAAAGGATTTGACCTCGCGATGGAAATTTTTGAAGTTACAAAATCATTTCCTAAAGAAGAAAAATACAGCCTCACGGATCAGATCAGAAGATCTTCGAGATCTGTTTGTTCAAATCTTGGTGAGGAATACCGGAAGCGATTGTATCCGGCTCACTTTGTTAGTAAAGTTTCAGATGCCGATATGGAAAATTGGAAACACAGGTCTGGCTTGAGTTTTCCTTGGCATGTGGCTATATCAGGCAGGAAATCCACGCTAGGCTTACAGCAGAACCAGAGGAAGTTGATAAGCTGCTGTTTTTCATGATCCAAAATCCTGAAAAGTTTGCATAGGCAAATCCAGGAAATTAAAAGCATCTCTGTAAACTGCGGGTTGAAAACCGCAGACTGAAGACTGAAGACTGGAGGCTGAAGACTGAAGACTGAAACATCAAACATCGCACATCAAAGAGAATCTTTAAGGAGCATAAAACAATAAAATGCAACAATTCATCGGTTTCGTAAAAAAGGAATTTTACCACATCTTCAGGGATTACCGCACCCTGCTGATCCTGTTCGGAATGCCGGTGGTGCAACTGCTGCTGTTTGGCTATGCGCTCACCAACGACATAAAAAATGCCGAAATCGCCATCCTCGACCATTCCAGGGATGAAATGAGCCGGAAGCTTACCGATAAGCTGCTGTCGTCGGGATATTTTATTCTGGCCGAAAATCTCGACAGCGAAGCCTGCATCGGGGAGGCCTTCAGGAAAGGGAGCATTAAGCAGGTGCTGATCTTCGAAAATAATTTTGCCCGCAAAATACAACGCGAGGGCCAGGCTTCGGTACAGGTGCTTGCCGATGCCTCCGATCCCAATGTGGCGCGCATCCTCACCAATTATGTGATCGGCATCGTCCAGGATTTCCAGCGCGAGATCCTGGGCGGCCGCGAACTGCCCGTGAAGATCGAACCCGAAGTGAAGATGCTCTACAACGCGGAACTGAAAAGCGTGTTCATGTTCGTGCCCGGGGTGATTACCGTGCTGCTCCTGCTGATATCCGCCATGATGACCTCCATTTCCATCGCACGCGAGAAAGAGCTGGGAACCATGGAAGTTCTGCTGGTGTCGCCACTCAAACCCATCCAGATCATCGCGGGAAAAGTCTTCCCTTATGTAATCCTGTCCTTCATCATTGCGGCGGTGATATTGTTGCTGGGATTCCTTGTATTTGGTGTGCCCGTACGCGGAAGCCTGGTGCTGTTGCTGTTTTACAGCATCATTTACATTGTGCTGGCGCTTTCGCTGGGCATCCTGATCTCATCGCTAGTGGATACCCAGCAGGTGGCCATGATGATCTCGCTGGTCGCCCTCATGCTGCCCACCATCATGCTCTCCGGTTTTATCTTTCCCATCGAAAATATGCCCTGGCCGCTACAGTGGCTGGCGAATATCATCCCGGCCAAGTGGTTCATCATCGTCATCCGCGGCATCATGCTTAAGGCGATCGGAGTGGAAATGCTGTGGAAGGAAACCCTGATCCTGCTGGCGATGATCGCCATATTTATCGGGCTTAGTGTGAAAAAATTTAAGATCCGACTGGAATAAAAGCATTCGTTATGAGAACCATCCTATTCATTCTTCAAAAAGAATTCCTGCAGATCTTCCGCAACCGGATGATGCTGCCCATTATTTTCGGGGTGCCGGTGATCCAGTTGTTGATCCTGGCCTATGCCGCCACTTTCGACATGAAAAATATCAACACCCGCATCGTGGACCTCGACCGTTCTGCATCCTCGCGCGAACTGATTGGGAAATTCGGGGGATCGCCGTTTTACACAATCAGGGGCTACGACTTCGGCTACGAAGAGGCCGGAACCGCCATCGAAAAGGGTAATGCCGACCTGATCATACAAATTCCGGCCGGTTTCGAACGTGATCTCGAAACCGACAAGGAAAGCAGCATCGGGCTGGTGGTAAATGCCATCAACAGCTCTTCGGCAAGCCTGATCAACGCTTACACCTCCTCGATCATCAGGGATTACAACCTGAACCTGGTTACCCAACTCTCCGGAATAACTGTGGAGCAGCCCGTAAATGTGGAGTACGCTTACTGGTTCAATCCGGAGCTTGACTACAAAACCTATATGGTGCCCGGCATCCTGGTGCTGCTGGTAACCATGATCGGGTTTGTGCTCTCGGGCATGAACGTGGTGCGCGAAAAAGAGATCGGAACCATCGAACAGATCAACGTCACGCCCATCCGGAGGTATCAGTTTATTGCGGGCAAGCTGGTGCCGTTCTGGATCATCGCTCTGTTCGAACTGGCTTTCGGGCTGGCCGTGGCGAAATTGTTCTTCACCATTCCCTTTGCAGGCAGCATCTGGCTGATATTCGCTGTGGCAGCGGTTTACATGCTGGTGGTTCTGGGGCTGGGCCTGATCATCTCCACCATTTCCGACACCATGCAACAATCCATGTTTGTTTCATGGTTTTTTCTGGTGGTTTTCATTCTCATGAGCGGATTGTTCACTTCAGTAGAAAGCATGCCAGAGTGGGCGCGAACCATCAATGTAATCAACCCCATCGCCTATTTCATCAAAATTATCCGGATGATCATGCTCAAGGGTTCGGATTTCGGGGATATCCTTCAGCCGTTCCTGAGTTTGCTGGTGTACGGATTTATCGCACTGAGTGTTGCAGTGTGGAGGTACCGGAAGGTGGCGTAGGTTTTCGTGGATGGGCTGGGGAATTTTGTCTCGCTGCTCATCAAACATTATTCGTGGTTTAGCGTTCAACAGGGAATTAAAATCGGATAGCATGAAAAATTCAATGTTTATTTTAGCAGTTTTCTTCGCTGCTTCATTGTTTGCGCAGGATTTCGACCGCCGGAAAATGGACAGCCTTTTTGCCGTGATCGATCAGGGCGATAAGGGCATGGGCAGCGTTTCGCTTTTCCGCGATGGTGAAGAGGTATATCACCATACCATCGGGTTCATAGATTTGGAAAGCGGCCTGAAAGCCGGACCCCGCACCAAATACCGCATCGGATCGATTTCAAAAACCTTCACCGCTGCCATCATCATGCAACTGGTGGATGAAGGTAAACTGAAACTGGATACGCCGCTGGAAAAATTCTATCCCGAAGTTCCGAATGCAAAACAGATCAACATCGAACAAATGTTGCGGCACCGCTCGGGATTGTTCAATTTTACCAGTGCCGATGATTATACCGAATGGATGACGGAGCCGAAAACACAACATGAATTGATTGAAATCATCAGGAAAAACGGAACCGTTTTCGAGCCGGATGAAAGGGCCGAATATTCAAACACCAATTATGTGTTGCTTTCGATGATCGTGGAAAAGGTTGAAAACAAAAAATTCGCGGAAGTGCTGGAGGCAAGGATCATTAAACCCTGCGAACTTAAGAACACCTATTACGGCAAAATCATCGACCCGAATGATGATGAAGCTTTTTCATATGAGAAAGCCGGAGAATGGAAAAAATCTACCGAAACGCATATGGACGTGCCGCTGGGCGCCGGTGGCATTGTATCGACACCTGAAGATCTGAATAAATTCCTGAACTGTTTGTTTACCGGCACGCTCGTTTCCGAACAATCGCAAAGGGAAATGAAAAAGATCGTGGATGGCTACGGAATCGGTTTGTTCGAATTTCCGTTCTTCGAGCGCAAAGCCATCGGTCATACGGGCGGCATCGACGGTTTTCAGTCGGTGGCAGCTTGGTTTCCCGAAGAAAACGTTTCGGTAGCCTATACAACCAATGCCGTGGATATGCCCCGGAACGATATCCTCATCGGCGTGTTGAGCATTTACTTCGGAAGGGAATACGACCTGCCCGAATTTAAGCCTGCCCTGAAATTGAGTGCCGACGTGCTGGAACAGTATACAGGGACCTACAGCGCACCCGATTTTCCACTCAAGATCACCTTTACCCTCGATGGGAATGTGCTGATGGCGCAGGGAACCGGGCAACCATCATTTGCGCTGGAGGCTTTTGAGCCCGATAAATTC
>JBKHBQ010000121.1:0-11129 GCA_046542305.1 Bacteroidales bacterium | reverse complement strand
CTTTCCTTAGTTATTAGTACCCTTCTTTTTTGTAAGGACGATGGCGTCCCATCCGCCATTTGATGCAAATAAAAATTATGATTTCGTTCACTTACATTAATTGCGTACAACTTTAGATATCGCTATACCGGATGGACCGGAAAAGCGCAGAAAATAAATCCCTTTGGATAAATCCGTAAGATCCATTCGGATAAACTCCCGCCCTTCGATGGCCAACTCTTTTACCGGAAAACCTTGGACCGAAGACAGGCTCATATGATGGTAACCTGAAATTCCTTCGATCATGATTTCATCTGTTGCCGGATTGGGATAAACATTTACCTGATGTGCAGCATTTGCTATACCCGAAGCACCCGCAGATCCGCTCTTAACAGCAGACAATCCGTTTTGCGTAAATGTTCCGTCCGAATCAGGGAGGGTTTCATCAAAAACAAATACTACTTCTTTTTCGGTTCCGCTTTGCCTGAGTATCCTGAAGAATAATTCGCCTCCTTCCGCAAAACCTTCTGATTGTGCAGTTGAAGGATCATCGCCACAGATGCTGAGCACAACCGGCTGATCCGTTATCTTCACCGACCCAGCATATTGACCTTCGGCAGTAAACGCTCCCAGAAAATCTCCGTGCTCCGCGCCATCGATCTTTTGATGATCCACAGCCAGCAAATGCGACCCCGGAACCGTCGGGCTTGTACCCCAGGCAGCCGGTGACTCAGGTGCAGGTTCACGATCAGGAACAACTGCATCCGTACAGGCCGGAAATTCGATGGTAGTTTCCTGCGAAAGCTTGATAAAATAAGCCTTTCCGGCTTCCAAAGCCTGCAGGGTAAAAATATTCATCGCCGGCCAGTACACGCGATAACCCGCTACCTCCTTCACGATTTCCACCTGGTTATGGATAGCCGCGAAAACCTGGGCTGCATCCACAGCACAGTTCACCGGTACCGGAAGATAGCTCCATCCGGCCGGAAGCGACAGCGAAGATGCAGCCGGCGGAATTCCGGCAACGGCAATTTCGGAAGGCATTACCATTTTAACCGCCGCACCCATGCTGTAATCCCAGCCGGTAAAGGTGTTTACATTCATTGACGGCCAAAACATTGATTCATTATTCAGCATGATGATCAAATCATCCGCAACATCCCCGAACAGCAACTCCACATCCTGTTCAAAGGGTGTAACAGGCATTGACATCCCGTTCCATCCGGCAGAAAGCTGCACCTGGGAGGTAATGTATGCCTCAAGTGAGAGCAGTCCTGAAACACCGTAATTCACGAACTGGCCTGTTACCTGCGGAAAGCCGGGATCATAGGAGGGCATCAGCGCATATTCTTCTTCCACATTCCAGCAGAAGACTTTCCAGATGATTTCTTCATTGTTGGCAAAGCCGTCCTTTTCAGGTGTTGAAAAATCATCACCAAAGGCCATGATGGTGGTATTATCGGCCAGCGTCCACTCGATGGCGCCGCCGCATTTTTCATTGCCTTGATCATCCAGATAAAACACGCCGATATAATCCCCCTCAAGAAAAGGATTGCCAAACACCGAAAGATTTGCGGTGTTGGGAATCAGGATGGTATGCTGCAATGGCGTCGGATTGTAATCCCAGCCGTCAGGCAATCCACCTGCACATAAACCCACCTCTGTATCGAATGCAGGCGACCATTCGCCGGTTCCGCAGTTGTTGAGCCCTCTTGCGCTGACGGATGCCGTTCCTTCGAAATACATGTCCCACGTTACCGTACAGCTATTGTTATTTACCACCATGCTTCCTGCATGCTCAGGTTGCAGTATCCATTCATACTCGTCAGCACCGGAAATCACGGGAATGTTGAACAAACTCTCTTCACCCACACAGCCGGTGGATTCGCCTGAAATTGTGCCTGCCGGGGCAGGAATATCCTGAATGGTGACCGTCAGAGGTTCCGACGCGATACCTGGCCCACAGGCACCGATTCCCTGTACCGTCACATTGGCACTGCCTGCAAAGGTATTGTTCCAATTAACGGTAGCATAGGTACTGGTACCTGTGATCTCCCCCGCATTGGACGGGGTCAGGCTCCACTGGTATTCGGTGATGCCTGCAACCGGTTCGATCGAATAAAGGGTATTTCCCGGATTGTAGCAAAGCTGGGTCATGCCTTGCGGCGGTGCCGGCTGCCCGGGTCCTTCGATTACTTCGATATAACTGCTGCGTTGTTTGGTATCAGATGAATTTTGTCCCTGAACCGTAAGCACCACATCGTACACACCCGACTGGGAATAAGTCACCACCGGATTTTGTTGCACAGATGTTGCCGGGTTTCCGCCCGGAAAGCTCCACTCCCAGTTGATGACCTGACCTGCTGACAGGTCTGCATAACTTACCTCGCCACCTTCACAAATCGTGGTTTGGTCTGCGTTAAAATCCGCAACCACAGCACCGCCCTGCACATTGACAGTATAGTCCTCGGTTTCGCCATACGAAAAATTGGAACAGGGCGCGGCTGCCGAGTTCTGCCAGTTGGCACGTATTCGCATGCGCTTGTTGCCAGGATAAATATTATCGGGGAGGGTAAAGGTTGTGTTGTAAACAGTATTTACTGAACTCAGGTTATAATCGGTGATCAGGCGTTCGGAATCTTCGAATTCGCGGTTGTTGTTCAGATCGATCCACAGGCAGGCATCCTGATTGCTGTACCCTGTTTTCCAACTGACCGTGTAGGTTTGTCCCGCTTCAAGATCGGCTACCATATTTGTAAAATCGCCATATCCGCCGGAGGAACAGCCACTGTTCATGTTGTTGATCTGCTCCAGTGCGAAACCGGTAAAACCATCGCCAAACGAACAATCGGCACCGGGATAGCAGTAATCGGAAAAATTAAACTCCACCACATCCTGTTGCTCAATTCCCTGACCTGCAGTAATTGTAAGCGTTGCCTCCGCCAGGTATCCGCCGGGAATAGAGGCTGATGCCGTAACAGTAAAAGGGGCCGTGGAGGTTTCACCCGGATTGAGCGCACCAAAAGCCTGCGGATTGGCGGTTTCAATGGTCAGATAAGGATCGGCGGTGGCCAACGTACCGTGGATGTTCTCCGCGGCAGCACCTCCGTCGTTTACCAGCGTAAGCATAACCGGCGCCGTTTCGCCGGGATCAAGTATGCCATTGTTGTTTCCGGCAGCATCGTCCACGTAAAAACCCTGAACATTCAAATCCGGTGCATGTCCTGTAAGTGAAAAATAACTGTTCCAGGTAGAGCTGCCATCTCCGGCTTCCACCGTGAAATTGATCAGATGGCCGTCGGGCAGATTATTTCCGGCATCCAGGGCAAAGGCATCATTAAGTGTAATGCTGCCACCGGCAGGGATGTCGCCGAATACGGCGTAATCATCACTTATGGTAATAAACGGATCGGCGGAGACTAAGGCGGCAGACACATCACCTGCCAGATCAGAACCGACATTCTTCAGGGTAACGTGCAGCGAAACTGATTCCCCGAAATCCAACTGACCGTTCCCATTCGCTTTGGAACCATCGTTGACATCAACGGCCTCAAAGATCACATAAGGTCCTGACGGCGGAACCACTTCCACCGTTGATTCATATCTGAAATAATTTTGTTTTGTAACGGTCACTGTGATTTCAGTAGGCGGAATCTGTGGTTCGACGGGAATATTCACAGGTCCGCCGGTTCCTTCGGCCAAACCAATTACCTCGCCGCCGGTGGTAAGTGCGATAAGCGAACCGGCATTTGCCGTTACTGAAAAATTCGTTTCGCCGCTCAGCAGCACCGGACTGTGTGTTACACTCAAATTTTGCGGCACTTCGGTATACACCGTCAGAAATGCTCCTCCATGATGATGAAACAGGTTATAGGTCACCTTTTTGTTATTTGTGTTGTAAGGCCAACCACTCTGTTGAAGGAAGTATTTTCCTGCGGCATTTCCAAAAGCAGGCATAAACCCGCGTTCATCCACCGGCATCCCATAGTCGGGCATAAAACCGGGTTCCATGTTATCGAGCATTCCCCACACATAGGTGTCGTTAACAAAAGAATAGGAAACTTCCGAGGCGGCGATCAGTCCGAGTGCCCCTGCATTTAGTCCGTTGTAGGTATGACGGTGAAATTTTTCAGTAAAACATTCTCCCGCCATATTGTACTTCCCTGTTAGGCAATTGATCGAAAACACAAAAACCAGTTCGTTGTTCTGCGTGTTGTTCAGGCTGTTGATATGACTATTATGAAAATCCGGTTCGCCCCAGCCTGTTGTTCCGCCGTGGTCGCGGTGCTGAAGTGCGAAGGCGCCGTCGTTGATGGCATTGATCACGTGCGTTGCCGTTCCTCCGCTCCAACCGCCGAGTTCAGCCGGTGTAGCCGGAATATAGCCAAGCCCGGAGGGGCCGAAATAATTCACCACTGTAGAAGTATTGGTAGCTGTAGACCAGGTGGATCCTGGCGTGCCGGAATAAATGGCATTGATGCGCACGGGATTTTTATCCTGCACTTCACGCCAGAAGCCTCCCACCGACTCCGAACAAATCTGAAACCAGCGTTCAGTTTGCCAGCCAAGTGCGGTGATGGGTTTATTATAAAAATTAAAATCCACAGGCGGATTGGTTTCATAACTGATCATTTTGGAAACCATGGTTTGCAGATGGGTGGCGTTTTGTGCGGTCATGCGCGCGAAGATCATGTCGGGCATGTCGTTGTTGTTCACATCTGCAAAAATATTGTCGGAGGCACAATAACTGTTATAAATGGGTGAAATAATGCTGTTGGACGCATCTGATCCGTAATCGGCCATCAAAAGGACGGCCACCGGAGCCGGATTCCAGGTATTGTAGGCATTGTTGAAATAGCTCTCAAGAACTGTCGCGGACGATCCTCCGATGTCGTTCAGGGTAACAATCCCGGTGCTGATACCCTGCTTGATTCTGAAATCTCTGATTTGCTCTGCAAAAGGCATCCACGCAGGATCGTCAGGAATCACGATCAGGTATTCATATCCTGTATTGTCAGTATTGTTTTTTGGCCGCTTGCTGTAATCCACCTCAGGCAGGGCCGAATAATTCAACAATACATCCCGGAGGATGGGATCGAACCACCGGCTGCGCAACCGCTCCTCACCATATATGCCATTGCCTGCGGAAATCTTCAGCTCAACTTCCACATCCCGGTATACAATCAGCTCCTTACTCACAGGATTGTACTGAAACGGTGTAATTCCAAGCAACACAGCATCCACACCGCGAATTTCGGTGACAGGAGATACCTTGAAAGGATCCGCGGGAAAAAATGCATCCTCACCAAAAATTCTTTCATCATAAGCGTATTTCAGCGGCCCGTCTTCATTATCCTTCGGGATGACGGGTGCCGGAGCCAATTCAATGTTTTTCAACAGCTCGGTCCGGTATCTTACCACCTCAAGCGTGACCGAAGCACCTTCGGGAATGGCAATATACCGCGAAAAACCGGGAATATCGGGCGCGCCGGCATCATTGGGCAACAAGGCACCCTTCATCAGAATATTCTTCACCGATTGTCCGTCGATCTGATTATCAACGAGCTGAAAATCCTCAATTGAAAAATTCACGGAAACGGACCGGCTTTTGTTACTGAGCAAAGTAAAGCCACTGTTTCCCCAACTGTCGGTATAGTTGAAATCCTGCGCCGGCAACCAGATAGCCGGCCATACAAGTATCACGAGAAATAGAAAGGTAGATTTTTTCATTGTCCCTTTTTTAGTTATTATTCCTTTAATATCAAGCCTCTGCAACCTCCCCCTGGAGTGCAGGTCTTTTCTTATCATGTTCAGGGAATGCCCCCTTGCAATCATTCAGTAGTATCCTTTCAACCGATTAAATGCACCGGATAAAATTAGGGCTTTTTAAGATATAATGATTTACATAATTACTTTTTTCTTCAGATCGATAGCAGGTAAACCCTCGCAAAAATGAGATTACCAAATTCGCGGATTTATTTAAAAACTCACCTTCAGGAATTTAACCGAGACAATTTTTTTCCCATGTGTGGAAAAATATTTTAATTCTCAGGAAAGAATGTAAAAAATATTTACCAGCAACCGAACCCGATCATGACAAGCGAATCAGGTACGGGCAAAACACACGTCATTCACGAAAAAGCTGATGATCAAACGCCGGGCGTTCCTGCCGAGGTTTGTTGCCGGTTCTGTTGAAGGGCAACAAATGCTTCCAGATTCGGGGGCAGGTAATTATTAATAATCGTATGAACCATTTCGATATATTCGCTACCTTTTACTGAATACCTGGTTAAACCCTTCGCCATTTCCAGCGCATCGGGAAAGCGATCCTCCTCCCTGAGCTCATGGCGCTGGCGGCGCAAACCTTCATAGGCAAAACCTGTATTCAGCAGCCACAGGTATTCCTCCACGCAATCTTCGATGGAGGGAAATGATTTTACGTAAAACTTCGGATTTTCCACGCCGGAGGGCGCCGGACCACAACCCGGCGTGTAGCAATGAATTCCGAAATAGTTGTTGTAATTACGGGCAAAACCGGATTTCCCCCAGCCCGATTCAATAATAGCCTGGGCTATCACCAGCTTTGCGGGAATTTTATCTACTCGCCACAGCATGCTGTCGATCCTGGATTTGTACTCGCTGCGCGACAGGCTGTTGTTGAAAAAATCATCCGAAAACCTGTACTCTTCGGCCAGATCGTTCAGCCATTTTATTTTAATCCCCCTTCTTACCACATGAGCATAATCATTTCTGAGATCCAAAATCTTTGCCCGCTGCAGCATAATCTCCTGGTTGGCATCCACCACTCCGGGATAAAATTTTGCAATGAAATCCTTATGCCCTTCCGGCAACGTCTTTACGGTAGTGGTGTCGCTTTCGCTGATCTCTGCCTGTCCGTTTTTACACGCGTTAAAGGTTAACATCACCATGGCGGCAGAAAATATAAATAGTACTGTTCGTACGTTTTTTTTGTTCAGTTTAAAATTTATCATCTTTCGTCTTCAAATAGTTTTCGATTAAAAAAATCAGGCGCCGGACCTTGTTTTGATGCAGGGGGTCGTTTGAAAAAAAGCTTTCCAGCATTTCCCTTTCGGCCGGTTTTTCGCTATTGATGCGGGATGCAGCACGCACATTACGAAAGTCAGAAAATTTTTCATCCCGGTTCAGGGTAAGGGCAATATCACGGATAAAAACTTCCACATTTCGCTTTGCGCTGTCTACTGCCGGTCGTTCACCGGTATTTGTCAGAAACAATGTATCCCAGTCGCGTTCGATGGCTGCTTTGGCAATGCTGTACGCCGGGGGAATCACGTCAACCCGTTGCAAAAGTTCGAGGAAAAACTTTCGCTCCGGCGTAAATGGGCCGTGTCCTTCAACGGGAACTCCGTAAAAACTCAGATACTTCACCAGAACCTCCTTATCTGCATTTGTCAGCCTTCCTTCGGCAAGATACTGTTCGTACAACAGGTAAATTCCGCTGCGCTGCGCCAGTAGGTTTTCATTTATCTTCACAATCTCGGGCATCAGCAAATCGATGAATTGTTTCTGCTGAAATGTCAGTCCGTCACTACCGGATTGTATTACCTGCAGCAACATCAACATAAAAGCCCCGGTATAAAAAAATAGTTTACTCACCTGAAATTCAACAAAATTTTAAAAAGCAATGTTCAGTCACGTCAGCTTATCCGGCTTCTGCACAATTATTTGGAATACTTTTTGAACTCATCGCCAGGCAAAACTAAACTTTTTAAAACAATGGTACGCCCTGGACAAATTCAAACTTTTAATTCCTACATTTGTTGAAGAGTGTACTGCTAATTAGCTGAAAAATGGAAAAAGCAAACACAAATACGGAACTCGAAGCCCTCATCAGCCTGCTTGATGAACCGGACAATCATATATTCGTACAGGTTAGGGATAAGATTTTCAGCTACGGTACTGATGCCATTCCGGTACTTGAAGATGCATGGGATCAATCTACTGATAACCGGATACAGCAACGTATTGAAGGGATCATCCACAATATTCAGTTCGAAAATGTATACGAACAGCTTAAGGGCTGGAAACTGAAAGGCGGCGAAGATCTTCTGAAAGGCTTCATTCTGGTGGCAAAATACCAGTATCCCGATCTGAAGGAGAAGGAGATCATCGATAAGATCGGCCAGATTATTCAGGATGTCTGGCTTGAACTGAATAATAATCTTACGCCGCTGGAAAAGGTCAAGGTGATCAATCATATTTTTTTCGATGTGCACGGATTCAAAGGCAATAAGAGCGATATACATGCGCCGCAGAATTCATTCATCAACATCATTTTCGAAACCAAACGCGCCAATCCCATCTCACTCAGCATCATTTATATGGTTGTAGCCCAGAGCCTGAAAATCCCGGTGTACGGCATCAACCTGCCGCAAAATTTTATCATGGCCTACCTGAACCGCATGATCGAACCCGGCGTGGAGATCAACCGGAACAGCGTACAGTTTTACATCAATGCATTTACCAATGGTGCGGTGTTTACACGCAGGGAGGTGGAATTGTTTCTCAGGCAGATCAACCTGGAACAGGAAGACAAATATTTTCTGCCCTGCGACAACATTACCGTCATCCGAAGGGTGATCAACAACCTGATTTTTTCGTATGCCAACAGCGGCGATACCGACAAATCGGAGGAGCTGAAACGGCTGCAAAAAGCGTTGGACTGATCTATAAATTCAAAAGCGTCTGATAATCGGGGATTTCTTCAAGGAAGCCATAGGAGGATTTTTCAAAGTCGATCAGGCAGCAAAAATGTTCCATTCCATTGGTTACCACCAGCACCGGCACCCTGAGGCTGATGTTGTACCGTGCAACCTGATCGAAGGTTTTCTGGGTGATTTTCACCAACGGAGCCTTGCATTCCACCATGAGCAGGGGATTACCTGAACGTCCGTAAACCAGAATATCCGCACGTTTGACCATGCGGTTGAGCACCAGGGATTTTTCTACCATGATCAGCGTTTCAGGCACCGACTTTACCGACACCAGATAGTGAACAAAATGCTGCCGCACCCATTCCTCAGGTGTAAGGATTACATATTTCCGTCGGACAGCATCGAAGATTTCTTCCTGCTGCCCTACAATCCTTGTTTTGAAAGGAAATGCCGGTAGGTTAAGCGCCTGTTTCATGATTTTGAAGGCACCAAAAATATGAATAATCGATGGTTTTCATTTACTTTTGCAGGCAGGAGAACAAAAGCATGAAAACAAAAAAGGAAATTGTTGAAAACTGGCTGCCGCGATATACAGGTACTGCCATCGAAGAATTTGGCAAATACATTATTCTTGTAAATTTCAGCAGATACCTCGAACTTTTTGCCGAGTGGAACAATGTAGAGATCAGGGGCATCGACCGCTCTATGCCCAGCGCCACCGCAGGGCAGATCACCATGATTAAATTTGGGATGGGCAGTGCCAATGCGGCCACCATCATGGATCTGCTCAGTGCCATCCGACCCAAGGCAGCACTGTTTTTGGGCAAATGCGGCGGACTGAAAAAGAAAAACCAGTTGGGCGACCTGATCCTGCCTATTGCCGCCATTCGTGGCGAAGGTACTTCCGACGATTATTTCCCGCCCGAGGTTCCGGCGCTACCTGCGTTTAACCTGCAAAAAGCCCTTTCGACCACTATCCGCGAACAGGGCTTCGACTACTGGACCGGCACCGTGTATACCACCAACCGCCGCGTGTGGGAACACGACGACAAATTCAAGAAACTGCTCCGCAAAACGCGCAGCATGGCCATCGACCTGGAAACTGCCACCATCTTCATCGTGGGCTTTTCAAATCAGATCCCCACAGGCGCATTGCTGCTGGTAAGCGATCAACCTATGATCTCCACCGGCATAAAAACGGAGATCAGCGATAAGCATGTTACCGAAAATTTCGTGGAAATCCACCTGAAGATCGGCATCGAATCGCTCCAGCAACTCATCGAAAACAGGCTCACCGTTAAACATCTGAAATTTTAATCAGCCATTCGTCTACCCTATGAATTTCGAAGACATCATCCGCAACATCAACAATAAGATCTTCCACCCGGTATATTTTCTGTCAGGCGAAGAAGCTTATTTTATCGACAAAATCAGCAAACTCATCGAAACCACCGTACTTTCGGATGAAGAAAAGGAATTCAATCAGGCTGTGGTGTATGGCAGGGATGTCGACAGCAGTCAGATCATTTCGCTGGCGCGCGAATACCCGGTATTTGGCAATTACCGGGTGGTGATCGTTCGGGAGGCGCAGGATTTGAAGAACATCGAAAAAGACGAACGCCTGAAGGCTTACATGAACAATCCCGTAAAAAGCACCCTTCTGGTGTTTGATTACAAATACAAAAATGTGGATAAACGGACCGAATTCGCCAAGCTGCTGCAGAAGGCTGGTGTATTGTTCACATCGAAGAAGCTCTGGGATTACCAGATCCCCGATCAAATCGAATCAATGATCAAAGCCCGTGGGTTCAGTATCGGTCCGGCCACCAAAATGCTGCTGGCCGAAAATCTCGGCAATAACCTCAACAATATCGACAACGAGCTTAACAAACTGGTGATCAACCTGCAGGCCGGGCAGGAGATCACACCGGATATAGTGGAGCAGAATATCGGCATCAGCAAGGACTACAATGTTTTTGAGCTTCAAAAAGCTCTCGGGCAGCGCGATGTGCTCAAGGTCAACCGCATCATCAGCTATTTTGCCGCCAACCCTAAGGAAAACCCTGCCATCAAAGTGATTGTGATGCTATACGGATATTTCAGAAAAATATTCCTGTATCATTTCATAAAAGATAAATCAGACAACAATGTGGCTGCACAGCTCGGCGTGAACCGGTTTTTTGTAAAGGAATACAAAGCCGCTGCTGCCAAATACGACACCCGCAAACTCCGCAGGGTATTTTCGATCCTTCGCGAATGCGATCTTAAATCGAAAGGCGTGGAAAGCGCTCCCATCGATGACGGCGAACTGATGAAAGAAATGGTGTACAGGATATTGCATTAGGGGTGAGTGGTGAGGAGTGAGAAGTGAGAAGTGAGTGGTGAGGAGTGAGAGATGAGGAGTGAGAGATGAGCAGAGTGCGGGGGAGTGTTCAAAATAGTGTGTCAGTTCATCCA
>JBKHBQ010000120.1:0-11288 GCA_046542305.1 Bacteroidales bacterium | reverse complement strand
GGACAGGAAAATTCCTATCCCGCTATTCTGGCTGAACAGTTCAAGGCTGCCAATGGCGGCGATTTCAACCAGCCGCTGATGTACGACGAATATGGGTTTGGCAACCGCCTCCTGCTCGACGCCAGTGTTCCGGCGCCTGTTTCCGCCGAAGGAACACCCGATCCGAGGAATTTCGAATCTGTCGCTGCGCAGGGACCATTCAACAACATGGGGGTGCCGGGCGCCAAGGTGTTTCACCTGGTGCCCGGTGCGGAAGCATTCAGCCAGCTTAATCCGTATTACGCCCGGTTTGCACAAACACCCGGAAGTTCGACAGTATTGGAAGAAGCAGCTGCCCAGAATCCTTCGTTTTTTACGCTGTGGATCGGGAACAATGACGTGCTGGCTTATGCCATTTCCGGCGGAACTACCGACAGCATCACCGATCCGGCAACATTTCAGATGGCTTACGGGGCGATCGTGCAAACCATGACTGCCAACGGTGCCAAGGGTGCCGTCGCAAATATTCCCGACATCACCACCCTGCCGTATTTTTCATACATCAATACCCAACTGCCCTATATGGGACTGGTGCTTGATGCTGAAACTGCCGCACTGCTCAATGGTGCTTACCAGCAGTTCGAAATGTTTCTGGCTTCACAGGGCATTACCCATGATTATGATTTTAATTTTGAGGAAGGTCCCAACGCCTTTGTAGTTGAAGATGAAACCCTGCCGCTGCCTCCGCCATTCAATGTAAGGCAGATGCAGGCAGGTGAAATGTTCCTGCTGACCCTGCCCACGGATTCGCTCCTCAATTACGGCATGGGTTCGGTAAATCAGGCCGTAAATCCGCCACAGCCTTTTGGTATCCCCGACAGGTACTTCCTTTCGAATGCCGAAGTGGATGAAATTCAAAATGCTATCGATTCGTACAATGGTATCATTTCGGGAATGGCCGGAGAGTTCGGGCTTGCCTTTGTGGATTTCAATGCAAAGCTGAATGAAGCTGCCGAAAACGGCATTACACAGGATGGCGTACATTTTACCACCGAATTCATTGCCGGCAACACCTTCTCGCTCGACGGCATTCATCTTACCGCACAGGGGAGTGTAATGGCCGCCAATTTCTTTATCGAAGCGATAAACGATACGTATAATTCGCAGCTTAAGCCTGTAAATCCGAGTATTTACCCGGGCATCTACTATTACAGATAATTCTAAAAAGAATAAATATCAGGACCCTGCCGGTGCATCTTATCCGGCGGGGTTTATTATTTTTGTAGGATGAAGAAAAAGCTTGTTTTTGTTACCAATAACCTTCATAAACTGGGAGAGATCAGGAATGTGGAAGGTTTGAACGCAGAGGTGCTGAGCCTGAAGGAAATTGGTTTTGAGGGAGAGATACCTGAAGATTATGATACCCTGAAGGAAAATGCCCTGCAAAAAGCAAAGTATATCCATGACCGCTTTGGCCTGGATTGTTTTGCGGATGACACCGGCCTGGAGGTGGATGCCCTGGGCGGCAGACCGGGGGTTTTATCAGCCCGCTATGCCAGCCCGCAGTGCAATGCCGAAGATAACATAGAAAAGCTTCTTCAGGAATTGCGTGGTAAGGCCCGCCGGACGGCGAGGTTCCGAACGGTAATTGCCCTGCTCCTTGACGGGGAGGAGCATTTTTTTGAAGGCGTGGTTGAAGGCGAGATCATGAGCCAAAAAAGGGGAGCGGATGGTTTCGGATACGATCCGGTATTTCTTCCCGCCTGCTATACACAAACTTTCGCCGAAATGAGCCTCCCGATGAAAAACAAGATCAGCCACCGTGCAAAGGCCATGGGAAAGCTGATCGAATTTTTGCAGAAGGAAGATGGGAGAGGGTAGTCGGCAGTGGGCAGTCGGCAGTCTTCAGTCGGCAGTCTTCAGTCGGCAGTCTTCAGTCGACAGTCTCCAGTCTTCAGTCTTCAGTAGGCAGTAGGCAGTCGGCAGTGGACATCAGGGACAGGTAATACATCTAAAATCTAAGTTCCCTGCCTGCATGGCGCAGTCAGGCAGGGTTAATCGTTAATCTGAAATCAAACATCAAACCTGCCTCTCACCTGGCGGCTCAGCAAGGCGTGCTTCAAACATCACACATCACACATCACACATCACACATCACACATCCATTCCCACATCAGCCTATCCCAATCTCTCCCTCCTCCAAATGGCATCTTCCACCATCATGGTAAAAAGCTCCTGCAATGAAATGCCCATTTCCCGGGCCATTTTCGGGACGATGCTTTCGCGGGTGAGGCCGGGCACGGTATTCATTTCCAGAAAATACAGGATGTCATCATCTGTGTGATGGATATAATCAACCCGCACAACACCGCGGCAATTGAGCTTTTTGTAAAGAAATGCGGAAGTTTCCTTGATCTGAATTTCAAGTTCTTCGGGAATATCCGCCGGCACGATTTCATCGGCAAGGTTGGGGTTATATTTGGCTTCGAAGTCGAAGAATTCTTTTTTACTGACGATTTCGCAAATCGGGAAAACGTACATCCTTCCCTTGTACCCGATCAATCCGCAGGTGAGTTCCCTGCCTTTAATATATTCCTCAATCAGCACCTCGCTGTCTTCGCGGAATGCACTTTGAATGGCCTCCTGCAGCTGGCCGGGTTCCTTCACCTTGGTCATGCCTACGCTTGAGCCTCCTGAATTGGGCTTAACAAACAGCGGCAGGGAAAGTTTTTCCAGTATTTCGCTTTCATCCACATGATCCTCCCTGTAAAAATGCATCGATCCGGCCAGCGGAATATCGTAGGTGGACACCACGCGGTTGCACAGCTCTTTGTTGAAGGTGAGCGCCGAAACGGTGGAATCGGTTGAAGTGTAAGGAATCCCGAGCATTTCGAAATATGCGGGCATTTTTCCGTTTTCGCCGGGCGTGCCGTGTATGGCACAAAACACACAATCGAAGCGGATCTTTTCGCCGGCCACCTCCACGGAAAAGTCGTTTTTATCCACCGGGATCTTCTGGTCTCCTTTTTCCAAAAACCAACCTGCACCTCTGATGCTGATGAGGTAGGTATTAAATTTGTCCTGGTCGAAGGATTCGGCCACCACACTGCCGCTCTTTACCGAAATGCCGTATTCGCCGGAATCGCCGCCGGCAATGATTGCGATATTCTTTTTCATACTGTCACTTTGTGCGGGCAAATGTAGTGAATTTGTATTGAGATTTCATCATCTGCTGCCATGGGTTATCTACAGCCATTCTTTTGTTATCTTTGCGCTGCAATGGCAATAAATTGCGGCTATTGAAGTTAATAGTTGGAAATGCAAAAGCTGTTGTTTCGGAAATCTGAGTCTTGGCATAAACTTTACCTGAATCCTGCACATGGGTTTAACGAATTTTCTTAAAAGCAAAACCTTTTTTCTTCATCTGGTTCTGGCAGTAATCGCAGGACTGATGTTGATCTGGCTTACCCTGGTAATCCTCGGTTGGTATACCCATCATGGCGAAGCCTATGAAGTACCCGATCTGACAGGGTTGAAAACCGATGAAACCGGTCAGCTTGATTTGGAACGCGATTATGAATTGGTGGTGGTCGATTCGGTGTTCGATGAGCACTTTACCAAGGGAGCCATCGTATTGCAGGACCCGCCGCCCGGATCGAAGGTGAAGCGTGGCAGGAAAATTTATGTAACCACAGTAGCCATTCAGCCTGAAATGGTGAGGATGCCCGACCTGGTGGATCTTTCGTTGCGGCAGGCTTTGTTCGAGCTTAAAGAAAAAGGATTGAAGCTGGAGAAACTGACCTTTGTCAGGAATTTTGCACGCAATGCCGTGCTGGCACAACATTTCGAAGGAGATACCATTTCTCCGGGTACCGAGCTTTTAAAAGGCTCCGACATTGAGCTGATTCTCGGTAAAGGACTCACCAACGAAAAAGCTCAGGTGCCGTTCCTTATCGGATTAAGCGAAAGCGAAGCCATCGAGCGCATCAATAATTCCTCGCTCAATGTCGGATACCTGAAATACCTCGACGGGCGGGACAAGTTGCATTCACGGGTGTACAGGCAGCAGCCGCCGGCCGGTTCAGGTCATCACGTGGAATACGGCGCACCGGTGGATATCTGGCTCCGGTCCGACGAATATTTTGATTTCGACTCGCTATTGCTTACTTTTGATGTAAAGGTACCTGCAATCGATAGCCTTCATGTAAATTAAAGCGCTGGAAGCAATTAAATGAAAAAAATATTCACAGCCATATTGATTTTTGTTCTGGGTACGTCGATGATGTACGCACAGGAAATCCTTACCGGACTTTCGGAGAATCCCGTGATTAAATCGCACCCGGATCGGCCGGTGCAAATGAAATCCTCGAAGCTGGTGGTGCCGGTTCCGGTGGAGCTGCCGTTTTTCGACGACTTCAACCAGGAGGCCATCTACCCTGATTCGGCTCTGTGGATGGACAACGATGTGTTTATCAATACCGATTTTCCCGTGCTGCCACCCACCTGGGGTGCCGCTACCTTCGATGCCATCAATGCCACCGGAAATATCCATGCCAATGCCAATACCCTGCAGTTTTTTGCCGATCAGTTGCGATCCAAGCCCATCCGCCTCGATTCGATATTCGATCCGCAGCCCAGGGCACTTTCACCCGCCGATTCGGTGTACCTGAGTTTTTATTACCAGCCCCAGGGTCGGGGCAACGATCCGCAGGCTCAGGATTCGCTTGTGCTGGAATTTGGATGGTACAGCGGGGATACGATTTTTTCGCATGTGGATTCCATCCGCATTCTGGTTGGGGATTACTATAACGTGGATACCATTTTTCCGGGCGATACGCTGCTGTCGCCTTGCGATCCGGAATGGGGTACCAGAATCCTGGATACGCTGTACCCAAACAGTATCGTGACCCTGCCCTGCGATTCCATTTATATTCCGCAAACCAACTGGCAGCACATGTGGTCGTCTGAGGGCATGACGCTCGATACTTTCAGGCTCCCCCCGGATACAAATTATTTCAGGCAGGTTTTCATTCCCGTAAAGGACAGCATTTGGTTCAGGAGCGATTTTCAGTTCAGGTTTTACAATTATGCGAGCATCGCCAGCGACAATCTGCAAAGTTGGCAAAGCAACTGCGATTACTGGAACCTCGATTTTGTACTGCTCGATCAGGGAAGGTCCAGGCTCGACAGCACGCACCAGGTGATCGCTTTTTCAGGTCGTGCCCCTTCATTTCTCAGGGATTTCCAGAGCATGCCCTTCCGGCAATACCGCATCGACCCGAACAGCGCCATGAAGTCGTTCTTTGATATGCACGTTGCCAATCTGGATAACGGAAACCAGACTGTGGATTACAGCTATGAGGTCTATAATGATCTGGGCAATGAAGAGTTTAGCTATTTCGGGGGTAGTAAGGACCTTGCGCCTTATAACCAGAGTGGATTCTGGAATTTCTCCAGCGAAGTTGAGGATTTTTATACACCTTACGGCGATCGCGACAGCATTAGTTTCAAAATCAATCATTATCTCAGCGGCGACCCCGTGCTTGGCCTTGCCGATACCCTCAGCAGGGTACAGAAGCTTTTTAATTTCTATGCCTATGATGACGGCACACCTGAATTCGGCTACGGACTGACGCCCGCCGGCGCACAACTTGCTTATCAGTTTGCACTGAACGCCCGCGACACGTTGCGTGCCGTGAACATGTATTTCAATAAAACGCTCACGGGCGCCAACAAACAGTTCTTCAATCTGGCCGTTTGGAATGATCTGAACGGCGAACCGGGGGAACTGATTTATCTTCAGGAACGTGAGAAGCCGGTTTTCGAAGACAGCCTTTACCGGTTCCATACCTACCACCTCGACTCGGCACTGCCGTTGAATAAGGGAAATTTTTATGTTGGATGGATACAGGCGACCAATCATAACATGAATGTGGGATTTGATTCCTATAATGATGCCAGTGCCCACATTTTCTACAATACCACGGGCGAATGGCAGAAATCATCCTATGAAGGTGCGTTGATGATCAGACCTGTGCTTGGTCAGAAGATCAAGGAAGATCCGGTGCAGAAAAATGCGGCTGCCGATTTGTTCAGGATCGTGCCGAATCCTTCCCGCGACGGAATGGTGAAGCTGCGGTTTATGAGCTACATCGATCACAGCTTTTATCCCGAATATACCGTCATCAAGGAAGAGGTGCTGCAACAAATGGAGGTGGGTGTATTCAACCTGATGGGGCAGGCTGTTTATACCGGAAGATACCAGCCCGAACTTAACCTGTCGCACCTGAACAAAGGCATTTACATCATCCGCGTGATCGACCGCAGGAATAACCAATCCATGTCCCAAAAGCTACTGATCACGCAATAAACAAGTGGTTGCCTTTTCAGCAGCCGGACAAATCCATGGCAGATTACACCGACGATATTCACGACGAATCCGAAGAACTTTACGAACATCATCGCATCCATGTGGATCCGGGCCAGAGCCTGCTGCGCATCGATAAGTTCCTGTTCAACCGCCTGGAGCATGTTTCAAGGAGCAAGATTCAAAACGCGGCCAAAGCCGGAAATATCCTGGTGAACGATGAGCCCGTAAAGCCCAATTACAAGATCAGGCCGCGGGATGTGATCTCCATCGTTTTGCCGAATCCGGTGCGGGAATTCGAGCTGATCCCCGAACAGATTCCTTTTGAAATCCTCTACGAAGATGAAGACATCCTTGTTGTGAACAAGGAAGCCGGAATGGTGGTGCATCCCGGCCATGGCAACTATACCGGAACCCTGCTGAATGCACTGGCGTGGCATTACAGGAATCGAAAAGATATTTTGCCTGCGCTGGTACACCGCATCGATAAGGATACCTCCGGGGTTTTGCTGATTGGGAAAAACGAACTGGCCCAGTCCGTGCTGGGAAAGCAGTTTTATCAACACACCATCGACCGGAAATATATGGCGCTGGTTTGGGGCGATGTGGCGGATGAAGCGGGAACCATCGAAGGGCATATCGCCCGAAATCCAAAAGACCGGCTTCAGATGTTCGTGTTTCCCGAAGGTGATCAGGGCAAACATGCCATCACGCATTACCGTGTGGTGGAGCGATTTGGTTATGTGACTTTGGTGGAATGTAAACTGGAAACCGGCAGGACCCATCAGATCAGGGCGCATTTCAGGTTTATCGGTCATCCTTTGTTTAATGATGAACGCTACGGAGGCGATAAAATCCTGAAAGGCACCACCTTCAGCAAATACCGGCAGTTTGTACAAAACTGCTTCAGGATACTTCCAAGGCAGGCCCTGCATGCCAAATCCCTCGGATTTCAACATCCCGTAACCAAAAAGCCTCTGTATTTCGAAACGCCCTTGCCGGCTGATTTCACGGAGCTGCTCACCAAGTGGCGGCACTATGCACAGCACAAGGAGTTGTTTGATGAATGATCAGGCGGATTTCCGTCGGGGCCGTTTCCTGTAGCTGTAATAACTTAGTACCACTTCAATGGATTTTTTCATGGAAACGTTGATGGGATAAAACGCCGTTCCCAGCGAACTATCGATGTTTCGCAATTGCTGATAATAATTGCTGATAACAGGTACATCCGAACCGGCTGCAATTCGTTCGCTCACCATCCTGTATTGTTCTGCCTGATTGTCCTTTATTGTTTTACAGGTTACAAGTACCGGCTTGTGGTTTTTACCAATCATGGCTGAATAACCGAACAGGCGGCATATAAGTCCGCGTTCATTGTATCGGTCGCACATCCCGGTCCTGTTTTCTGTTGTCAGCGGAACAAGGAGCATACACATTGAGCGGTCACTGTTTTGCGACAGCTTTTCATACATTTCTTCCGCTATATTATCCATAAACAACCGGTACGCCATCGGAAGAAATTCGAGCACCGTGGCTTCGATGTCGGGTTTAAAACAACACAGCCCGCATCCCGGCAGGCAGTGAAGGCCAGATTTGGCCGAAAACTTATTAATCTCCTTCGCGAGGCCGGCAAAGAGCAATTCCACCTTCCTCACCTTACGATACAATTGCATTGCACCTCCTGTAATCATAAAAAGTGCGCGAAAATATATCGAAAACAAATTGCTGAATCGGATTAACGAAAAATTAATATTGCAGGGAAATCAGGCTTCGTCCAACAGATTGGGGCGCCTTTCCCTGGTGCGCTCCAGGGCTTTTTCCATCAGCCATTCATGGATTTTTTTCTCATTTCCCGAAAGGAGGATATCCGGAACTTTCCATCCGTTATAATCGGCAGGCCGGGTATAAACCGGCGGACTGAGCAGGCCGTCCTGGAATGAATCGGACAGTGCGGAGGTTTCATCGCCCAGCACGCCGGGGATGAGCCTTACGATGCTGTCGGTGATGACTGCTGCCGCCAGCTCGCCACCCGAAAGCACGTAATCGCCGATGGAAATTTCCATGGTAATGTAATGCTCGCGCAAGCGTTCGTCGATGCCTTTATAGTGTCCGCAAAGCAGGATCAGGTTTTTGCAGGTGGATAATTTGTTTGCCGTTTGCTGGTCGAATACCTGCCCGTCGGGGGTAAGAAATATCACCTCATCATATTCACGCTCGGATTTCAATGTATCGATGAGATCGGCCACCGGCTGGATCATCATCACCATGCCGGCGCCATGGCCGTAAGCATAATCGTCTACCCGGCGGTGCTTGTTTTTGGCATAGTCGCGGATGTCGTGCAGATGAATCTCCGCCAGGTTCTTTTCCACTGCACGTTTGATGATGGAATGTGCGAACGGTCCTTCGAACATTTCAGGAAATATGGTGAGGATGTCGATGCGCATGAAAGAGTTTTTTGCAAAGGTAAAGGATTGCCTTAAACCCGTGCTAAGAAACCAAATCGAATTCCTCGATCAACTCCAGCGTATCCGGGTTCCACACTAAGGAAAGAATATCAGCCTAAAGATCCCCGCTTCACGGAAGTAATAATATTTACTATTGCTCCGGTAAAGCTACTAAAATCAGCGTATTGATAAATTTTCAGCTTCCGGAGCTGATGCGAAGACCTGTGGATGATTAAGCTACCCAGATGGTTTTGATATTGACGAATTCTTTGATGCCGTAATGCGACAATTCCCGTCCGTATCCTGATTTTTTGATGCCACCGAAGGGAAGCCGCGGATCGGATTTTGTCATGCCGTTTACGAATACGGCTCCCGATTGCACCTGCCTTGCGGCCAGTATTCCGCGTTCCTTGTCCTGGGTCCAGAGGCTTCCCCCTAGGCCAAAGCGGCTGTTGTTAGCGGCTTCTATCGCCTCTGCCTCATTTTCCACCTGGATGATGCTGAGCACCGGTCCGAAAGTCTCCTCCTTAAATGCAGGCATCTCCGGGGTTACCGCGGCAAGTACCGTCGGCTCATAAAAATAGCCTTCGCGATCCATGCGCTTTCCGCCCAGCAAAAGTTTCGCACCCATATTTACTGATTTCTGCACCTGCTCATCCAGTTCCTCCAGAAGATCCAAACGCGCCATGGGTCCATAGTCGCTGCCTTCTTCCACAGGGTTTCCCACCTTGATGGCCTTCATGCGCTGAAGTACCTTATCCGTAAACTCATCAATCACTTCCTTTACCACGATAAACCGCTTGGCAGCGATACAGCTTTGGCCGGTGTTGATCATGCGGGCTGCAACGGCTGTTTCTGCACATTTTGCCAGATCAGCATCCTCCAGCACAATATAGGGATCGGAGCCGCCCAGCTCCAGAACCGTTTTCTTTAGCAGTTTTCCCGCCATTTCGGCTACCTTGCTTCCGGAGTGCTCGCTGCCGGTGAGGGTGGCCGCCACTACTTTGTCGTTTTTCAGCACGTTGTCCACAGCCCGGCCGGGGATCAGCAGACTGCGGAACAGGTTTTCGGGAAATCCTGATTCGCGGAAGATGCTTTCGATGGCCAGTGCACAGCCCGGCACATTGGAGGCATGCTTCAGCAGCGCCGCATTGCCGGCCATCAATGCAGGTGCCGCAAAGCGGAATACCTGCCAGAACGGGAAATTCCACGGCATAACCGCCAGCACAGGGCCAAGAGGATCGAAGGATACGAAACTGTCGGAGGCATCACTTTCCAAATATTCATCACTTAAAATATCCTCCGCATGTGCGGCATAATACTCGCACACCCAGGCGCATTTTTCTATTTCGGCTTCCGATTCGCGGACTACTTTTCCCATTTCATCAGTGATCAGGCGGCCATATTCTTTCTTGTGGCGGTGCAGGGTCTTGGCAGCCTGATTCAAAAAAACACTGCGTTCCGTAAAGGAGCTTTGTTTCCAGAATTGCCAGGTGTCGTACACCCGGTCGATGATCCGGTTGCAATCCTGTTCGCTGTGGTCATCATATTCCTGCAGGGTTTTTCCGTTTGCCGGATTAATACTTTTCATGATCTTTTAGGTTAGATTTATACTTTTGCGAATTTACAAATTAAACCTGAATGGAATTATCGAAGATGAAAGCGGAAGCAGTAGTGTGGGACTGGAACGGAACCCTTCTTAACGACTTGATGGTGAGTATCAGAGCCATGAACCTTATGCTTCAAAAAAGGGGATACGACCTGTTGGAGCCGGGGAGGTACAGGAGTATTTTTACATTTCCCGTTAGGGAGTACTACCGGATGGCAGGTGTGGATTTTGATGAGCACGATTGGGATGCGGTGGCCATGGAGTTTATTGATAACTATCGGGCGGGCGTAAGGGAGGCAGTGCTTCATGACGGCGCATCCGATGTCATCAGCTACCTGAAGAACAAAGGTTACCGCCAGTTTATTCTTTCTGCCATGCAGCAGCATTTTCTTGAAGAAACCGTGGGTGAAAGGCTCAACATAGATTTTTTTGAAAAAGTGATGGGATTAAACGATCATTACGCCGCCACCAAAGCCGGAAACGCAAGGATGCTGGTGGATGAATTAAAAATTGATGCTGACAGGCTTGTGATGATCGGCGATACGCTTCACGATTTCGAGGTGGCCAGGGATGCAGGCATGCGCTGTATTCTTGTTGCAAACGGCCACCAGTCGCGCGAACGTCTCGAAACCAGCGGCATGATGGTGGTCGACCGGCTAACCGAGCTCATGGAGTTATTCTGATTTTTCATCGAAATCCTCCGGCTCCATGTCGATAAAAGTTTCGCGGCTGACCAATACGCCATCGCGGTAGGTTTCGGTGCGTTGCAACTCGCCCTCTTCTGTATAGTATTTCCACCGGCCGCTTTTCAGATCGCGATGGTAGGTGCCTTCGGCTTTTACCAAACCGTTTTTCTGGTAGTATACTGCCGGTCCTTCCAGCGAATCGT
>JBKHBQ010000119.1:0-11385 GCA_046542305.1 Bacteroidales bacterium | reverse complement strand
CGTTCGGCATTTTCGAATTCCTGTTCCGAAATCAGCTTATCATCGTATAAGGTCGTTTTCCGGTTAAAATCCATTTGAACCCGGTCGATTTCAGCCATCAGGTTTGCAATTTCCAACTGGCGGGTGTACTTGCTGCGCTCCAGGCTGATCTTTGAATTCTGCAGGTTGTTAATGGCATCATACATCCTGGTTTCCTGGTCCATGTAGCGAAGTTCCATATCTGCATTAACCAGCTTCAGGATAGGCTCGCCGTCTTCAAGGAGGGCTCCGTCTTCAACATAAACCTGTTCGACAGTACCACCCTGAACGGCATCTATATAAATGGTAGTTTTGGGATAGACCACGCCATCCACGGGAATGAACTCCTGAAAACGATCGAGTTTTACTTCGGCAATCGACAATTGCTCGCGGTTGACATACAGGCGGCTTTGTTTATCCCTGAAGAATAGCAGGTAAATGATGAACAGGCCAAATGCGGACACAAAAGCAATGGTCAGTATCTTTTTAGTTGTCCACTTTTTTTTCTCAATAATTCTATCCATAGCGTTTGTTTTACGAGCCACGGTTTCGCGAATACTATGCCATTTATTATAAATCACTGAATTACAATTGACAGGAACTGTTGGCCGGTGATCAAGCAATTTATTTGTTCAAAATCGTTCAATTTTTTGTACAGATGCGAACATTAATTTTTAATTTAGCGCACATTAATTGAAATGAATAAAAAATTGGCCTGTTTACAAGGCCTGTACGAAGATTCTTTTTTACTTTTACTGATTCAAAAGAATTTTTCGGCCATCTAATCAATCATGACTATGGAAAAAGCGGATGCAAAGATCTTAATTATTGACGATGATCAGGACGTGCTGTTGGCAGCTAAACTATTCTTGAAGCAACACATTAAAATAGTCCACACCGAAAAAAACCCGGAAAACATTCCTAACCTGCTCAAGACGGATAACTACGATGTGATCCTGCTGGACATGAATTTTTCGCGTGATGCCACCAGTGGTAAGGAGGGATTTCACTGGCTGAACAAGATCATGGAAATCGATCCTGCCGCCGTGGTGATATTTATCACCGGCTACGGCGATATCGAACTGGCCGTGCAGGGCATTAAGGAAGGGGCTACCAATTTTATCCTGAAGCCCTGGGATAACAAAAAGCTGCTGGCCACCATCCAGGCCAACCTGAAGGTGCGCAGTTCCAACCAGGAGCTGCAGGATTTAAAAACCAAGCAAAAGGTTCTGATGGCCGACCAGGGACAGGGATACGACACCCTTATCGGCAATTCGCCGGCAATGCAGCAGGTGATGGGTACCGTAAAGAAAGTAGCCGCCACCGACGCCAATGTATTGATCCTCGGCGAAAACGGTACCGGCAAGGAATTGATCGCCAGGGCCATCCACCGCTCATCGCGCCGCGCGGAAGAGGTATTTATCAGCGTAGATCTGGGAGCCATCAGCGAAACGCTGTTCGAAAGCGAATTGTTCGGTTTTAAAAAAGGCGCCTTCACCGATGCCAAGGAAGACCGCGCCGGCCGCTTCGAAGCCGCCAACAAAGGCACCATTTTCCTGGATGAGATCGGCAACCTCTCTGTCAGCCTTCAGAGCAAACTGCTTTCGGTGCTGCAAAGCCGCAAGGTGGTCAGGCTGGGAAGCAACAAGGAAGTTCCCATCGATGTTCGCCTGATCTGCGCCACCAACATGCCGCTCTACCAAATGGTTAAGGAGGGAAAATTCAGGCAGGATCTGTTGTATCGGATCAATACCGTGGAAATACATGTGCCGCCGCTGCGCGAACGCTTAGAGGACATCCCGTTGCTGGCCGAGCATTTTTTACAGATCTACTGCAAAAAATATAAAATACCGCTCAAGCGGCTTAATGCCTCCACACTCAAAAGGCTCGAAAAACATCACTGGCCCGGCAATATCAGAGAACTTCAACATACCGTGGAACGTGCCGTGATCATGAGCGAGTCGAATATCCTGCAGCCCCAGGACTTCTTCCTTTCGCAAAGCGATGAAGGCGGCGAAGGCAACAATCCGGAAACCTTTAACCTGGAAGAAACCGAACGTATGCTCATCCGTAAGGTGATCGACAAGCACGGCGGAAACATCAGCAAAGCCGCCAAGGAATTGGGCCTTACTCGTGCTTCACTTTATCGCAGAATCGAAAAATATGGTTTATAAAAGCTTTCGCCTGAACGTGGTGTTCCGCGTGATCATCCTGATTGCTTCGGTGCTGCTGCTGATTTACCTGATCTTTGGAACCGCCTATTCCGTTTCGGCATTTATCCTGGGCCTGCTCATTATATACCAGATCTATGCATTGGTGATGTACGTAGAACAAACCAACCGAAGGCTCACCAGCTTTCTTCAAAGCATAAAACACGCCGATTTTTCAAGTTCTTTCACCGACCATGGCCTTGGTAAAAGTTTTAAGGAGCTGAATGTTGCCTTCAACGAGGTGATCGATGAATTCAGAAAATACCGGTCGGAAAAGGAGGAACACCTTAATTACCTTCTTACGGTTATACACCATGTGAGTATTGGCATGATTGTATTCCGCAACGATGGCAAGATCGACCAGTACAATCAGGCCATTAACCACCTGTTCAGGGTGAGGCACATCAAGCACATCAACGATCTGGCAGTGGTTAAGGACAACCTGCCCGAACGGCTGACAGGCCTTAAAGCCGGCGATAAGGCACTTATAAAAGTTTTTGTAGACGACGAACTGCTGCAGCTTTCCGTTAACGCCACCCAGTTTAAGATGCGCGGCGAGGAATACACGCTCATTTCTTTGCAGAATATTCATAACGAACTTGAGGAAAAAGAGATCGAATCCTGGCAAAACCTTATCAGGGTACTTACCCACGAGATCATGAATTCCATTACACCCATCTCATCGCTGGCAGGAACGGTAAGGGGCATGTTGCTTCTGGAAGAGCAAGGGGATAAAGTAAGCCTCAACGAACTTGACGATGATGATGTGGAAAGCGTACAGAGTGCGCTGGCAACAATCGAAAAACGCAGCCAGGGCCTGCTGAATTTCGTGGAAATATACAGGAACCTCACCCGTATTCCCAAACCCAATTTCAGGTATTTCCAGGTATCGCAACTTTTTGAGAATGCCGAGCAGCTGCTTAAACCCAAAATTGAAGAACTCAACATCGACTGTAAACATGTCATTGATCCCGAAAATCTGATGATTACCGCCGATGCCGATCTGATCGATCAGGTGCTGATCAACCTGCTGCTTAATGCCGTGGATGCGGTTAAGGACCAGGAAAATCCGAAAATATACTTCAACGCACGTGAGGTGGACGGCAGGGTAAAAATCGAAGTGCACGATAACGGATATGGCATAAAACCCGATATTATGGACAAAATCTTCATGCCATTTTTCACCTCCAAAAAACACGGTTCCGGTATCGGGCTGAGTCTCTCACGTCAAATTATGCACCTGCACAGGGGCAATATTTCGGTGCGGTCGAAGCAGGGAGAAAGCACCATATTCACCCTGACTTTCTGATCAACCACAGCATTCTACCGGCTGATGATGCGGAATTGTTATCTTTATCACGTCAAACCGGAATCCGGCCGACAAAATCAAAAACAAAAAACATTACAATACGAGTGATGGATGAATCCACCGCAGCACAAAAAGCAATGAAAAAGCATGTGCCTTCATTATCCAGCCAACCGGAACAATCCGCCTGTCCGGCCACGGATACCGATTTCAGGGAAATCATTAAACACCTGCACATCGGCTATGCGCTTTTGGAGGTCATCAGAAACAGTGATGGTGCGCCGGTAAATTTCAGGTATCTGGACCTCAATCCCAAAAGCAGCGAAATCCTGCGCACAGATACCACGGCCTTCATTGGAAAGACTTTTACCCAGGTGCAGCCCGAGGTATCCGGCAAAATATTCGAAAACCTGCTCACAGCAGCCCAAACCGGAACTGACGTTCTGTTCGAATTTTTTTCGAAAAAATACAGCATGCACCTCAGGGTGCAGGTTTTTATGCCAGGCCCTGAAAAACTGGTGCTGCTCTTCAGTGATATTTCCGAAAAAGTGCTAACCGAAAACACGAGCAGGATACAGCAGACTTTCTTCGAAAAACTGTTTAGCGCCTCCCCCGATGCCATTGCCATCCTGGACCACGATGACCAGATCATCCGCGTAAACGATCAGTTCAGGGCGATGTTCGGGTATACCTACGAAGAATCGAAAGGAAAAAAAATCAACGACCTGATCGTGCCCTCCGACCTGAAGGAAGAAGGCCTGGCATTAACCAAAGCTGCCGCCGCCGGAGATTTTACAAAAGGCGAAACCATCAGAAAAAACAAACAAGGCAGGCGCATTGATGTATCCATTATTGGAAAGCGAATTCAACTCCATGATCAGTCAAGCGTGGTATTTGGTATTTATCGCAACATCAGCGAACGCAAAAATGCCGAACGCGCACTTATCGAAAGCGAAAAGCAGTTCCGGAACATGGTCGACCATTCGCTGGTGGGTATTTATATTATTCAGCAGTCGAAGCTCATGTACTGCAATCAGAAATTTGCAGATATATTTGGTTACAGCCACCCGGAGGAAATGCTCGGTATTGACACGCTGACACTGGTAGATTCAGCCGACCGGCAAATGGTCATCACCAGGATGAAGGAACGTGAAGAGGGAACAAAAGAAACCGCCCATTACGAATTTCAAGGTACCAGGAAAGATGGCACAACCATCCTGCTCGAAACCCTTGGCACCCGGATTATTTACCACAATATGCCTGCCCTCCAGGGGACCCTGCGGGATATCACCAATCGAAAAAGGGCAGAATCGGAGCTGAAAAAAGCCAAGGAAAAAGCAGAAGAAAGCGACCGCCTGAAGTCCGTTTTTCTGGCAAATATGTCACACGAACTTCGCACCCCGCTCAATGCCGTGATCGGTTTTTCCAACCTGCAAAAAACCACCGACAATCTCGAAGAACTTCACGATTACGCCGAAAGCATCCATATTTCGGGCAACCACCTGCTCAACCTGATCGAAGACTTGTTCGACATCTCCATTATCGAAAGCGGAAATGTGGATTTGGTAAAAAGCCTGGTAGATGTAGACGACATGCTGAAGGAATTGTACGACCAGATGGAAGCCGAACGACTGGTAATGAAAAAATCCAGGATCACATTGAAAGTCGCCCGCGCTGAACGACAGGTGAGTATTAAGCTGTTTACCGATCCGGTGCGCCTCAAGCGGATTTTTATCAACCTGATAAAAAACGCCCTGAAATTTACAAGCACCGGCACGGTGGAATTTGGGTTCCGGTCAGTGTCAGGAGGCATGGAATTTTTTGTGAAAGACACAGGTATCGGCATCGAAAAAGAAAAACAACAACTGATCTTCGAGCGGTTTACACAGGCCGACCAATCGCACACCCGCACTTTTCAGGGCGCCGGATTGGGCCTTTTTCTCACCAGAAAACTCGTGGAATTGCTTGGCGGAACCATTTCGGTGAAGTCGGAACCGGGGCAGGGTGCTGAGTTTTGCTTCAGCCTTGCCGGTTTAAGCAGTGGCTCTCACTCCGATGCAGCCGGAAATACAAGCGAAATCAACTGGGGATATAAAAGCCTGCTCATCGCCGAAGATGATGATGCAAGCTATCTGTTGCTAAAAAATTTCCTGAAGAAAACCGGTATAAAAGTCATGCGCGCCACCAACGGACAGCAAGCCGTCGACCTGGCCCTGAAACACAATTTCGATATGATTTTGATGGACATTAAACTTCCGGTGATGAACGGGCTGGATGCTGCGCGTGCTATCCGCGGGCAAAATGCCTACGTACCCATTATCGCCCAAACGGCCTTCGCCTTCGAAAGCGATGTGCATAAATCGTTTGAAGCAGGCTGCAACGACCACATCACCAAACCTATTAACAGGCGATCACTAATCGATAAAATGAGGCGATACATTAACAATAAAGTTTAAAAAAACAGCCTGCCGATTCAACGACAGGCTGTTTTATATTGTAAGCCTACATTAAACTGCAACACGTTATTAGTTACAATTCAATACGGTCTTCAGCTCGTAATCTGCGCTTTCTACAAAGCGTCCGTGTTTAGCGTTGGTATAGGCTTCGCAAGCTTGTGTATTATCGCCTTTGCCTTTGTAGGCATTGCCAAGCTCATAGTAAAATTTTGCTTTGTATTCCGCATTTTCGTCAGCGCTAAGCTCAAGTCCTTTCAGGGCTGCAACAATGGCATCGTCATGTTTACCCAGTCCGTTGTTGGCCAATGCAAGATAGTAATACGAGTCCTTGTCGTTGACATCGTACTTCAGCGAAGCATTAACCAATTCGATGGCTTGGTCCCATTCCTGGGTTTGCAGTTTGGTGGCGCCTTCGCCCTGCAGCAACTTTTTGGCCGTGGCGCTTATTTTGTTAGCCATTTTCTCATCGCCTTCGGTCCGGGCCAGTTCAAGCGCTTTTGCAAAGGCTTCGTCCACTTTCATGCTCTGGTCGAGTTTATTATAAGCCAAACCCATTCCCCAATAGGCACGGGAATAATCGGGCGCCATCTCAGCCGACTGGTTGAAACTTTCGAGCGCTTCCTGGTACTTGTTTTCTTTGTAAAGACTGGTACCCTTGGCATAATAAAGCTTGGGGATAATATCGGTGGCTTTTGCGGTGGTTTCCTGGTCACCATATTCGTTACCGTATGTAATGGCCTTTTCAAATTCACCAATGGCCTTGTCGATATTTTTTTCCTTATAGTTCTGAATGCCCATTTTATAGTACAGCGAAGGAATTGAGGATTTGGCACTGGTGGCGATTTGTTCGCCCTCGGCACCAAGTTGCGAAGCAATCTCCAGGGCTTCCTGGTACTTTTCGATCGCCAATTCATAATTATCGGCTTTAACGGCCTGGTTGCCTTCGTTAAAAACTTCGCCGGCCTTGTTGAGGTCCTGAGCCGTGAGTGTTGATACAAATACTGTTAAAACAAGCACTGCCAGAACTCTCATCTTTTGAAGGATGTTCGATTTCATAATATTTTTTTATTGATTACTAGATATGATTGATTTGATACATCTACAAAAACCGGGCAAATATAAAATTTTTCACATAAATTTTCCGATCAACTCGTTGCCAATTAAATATTTAACAAATATCAATATTTAGAAGTTACAAACTATCAATGTATTAACATAAACATAAGTACATGTTTAATAGTTTATTTTTTTCATAAAAAAATAGCAGCAGCTATTTAATTCTCCATTCATTCACCTGTTCGGGTGTAAGCGCCGGGATATCCAGTTTGTTTTTTTTGCGGTATCCGCTGAGCTTCTGATGGATTTGTGCAGGTTTGGCTTCCTTTAAGGCTTCCACATTCGGGAATCCTGCAGGGATGATGTGCGGAGCCCATTCTTCGGGCACACCCAGTTCGATAAAATCCTCGGGCTGAGGCTCCGGTTTTTTCTTTTCGGGCCGCATGTGCGGGAAGAACAACACGTCCTGGATGGAGTTGGAGTTGGTCATGACCATGGCCAGGCGGTCGATGCCGATGCCCAGACCTGCCGTTGGAGGCATGCCAAATTCCAGTGAGCGCAGAAAATCCTCATCAAGCACCATCGACTCCTCGTCGCCGCGCTTGCCCAGCTCGAGCTGGTCTTCGAAACGCTTGCGCTGATCTATCGGATCGTTGAGTTCCGAAAAGGCATTGCACAATTCCTTGCCGTTCACGATGGCTTCGAAGCGTTCCACCAGGCCTTCCTTTTCGCGGTGCTTTTTGGCCAGCGGCGACATTTCAACCGGATAGTCGGTGATGAATGTCGGCTGAATGAGGTTGGGTTCGCATTTTTCGCCGAAAATTTCGTCGATGATCTTTCCCTTGCCCATTGTAGTATTTACGGGCACCTCCAATTCTTCTGCAACCTGCCTCAGTTCCTTTTCATCCATTTCCGAAATATCGCGTCCGGTAAATTCTTCAATTATTTCAAACATGGTATAGCGCTTCCACGGCCGCTTAAAATCAATCTCATGCTTGCCTACCTTCACCATTGTCTGTCCGTGCAGGTCCAGCGCCACTTTTTCCACCATCGCTTCCACCAGGTTCATCATCCATTCGTAGTCCTTGTAGGCCACATAGAGTTCGATCTGCGTAAACTCGGGATTGTGAAAGCGGCTCATGCCTTCATTTCTGAAATCCTTCGAAAATTCGTACACTCCGTCGTAGCCGCCCACGATCAATCGTTTCAGGTACAGCTCGTTGGCGATGCGAAGGTACAGGGTCATGTCCAGTGCGTTGTGGTGTGTTTTGAAAGGCTTGGCGGCAGCGCCTCCGTAGAGCGGCTGCAGGATCGGGGTTTCCACCTCGAGGTAACCTTTCTCGTTGAGGAAATTGCGGATGGAATTCACCATTTTGGTCCGCTGTACAAAAGCCTTTTTCACCTGCGGGTTCACAATCAGATCTACATAACGCTGCCGGTAACGCTGTTCGGGATCGCTGAAGGCGTCGTATACCACATCGTCCTTTTCTTTCACGATGGGCAGGGGCCGCAGCGCCTTGGCCAGCAACCTGAACGATTCCACCTCGATGGTGGTTTCACCCATTTTGGTTCTAAAAACATGGCCCTTTATTCCCACGATATCGCCAATGTCAAGCAGTCGCTTGAAAACGGTGTTGTACAGGGTCTTGTCTTCGCCGGGGCAAATCACATCGCGCTTGAAATAACACTGAATGCGTTCGGTAGAATCCTGCAGTTCGATAAACGAAGCGGCTCCCATTATGCGGCGGCTCATAATACGCCCTGCGATGCTCACATCCCTGAAGGTATTATCCATCGGGTATTTATCCAGAATTTCCTGTGCCGTCACGTTCACCGGAAACTCGTCTGCCGGATAGGGATCGATGCCGAGACCGATCAGTTCCTTAAGCGATTGCCTTCTTATTTGTTCCTGTTCTGATAATATCTGTGCCATGTTAATTGAAAATTTGGGCAAAGATAGAATAAATTGATCAGGCAGGATTTGGATTTTCTGCCGGAAGGATTTGCGGGCAAAGGAATTGGAAGATTTTGATCAGGCCAGCACCTTCATCGCTTCGTGGTAGCCCATTTCATAGATTTCGTCGATTTTGCCGAAATCGTGGAGTTTGAATTTACGAATGTCGGGCGGGTCGATAAGGATATCCAGCCGGTCGAAATGGATTTTAACATTTTGATAGATGGCGAGTTTATAACTGCGGTCTGCCACTTCCCTGATGGAATCGATCCCCTCCTGATCGCTGATATGGTTTACATGGGAGCCGATGAGTTTATCGCAAAGCTCGGGCAAGGGCCCCAGGGGCATGTTTTCCATCAGTCCGCCGTCCACGTATACATCGCCCTGCATTTCTATGGGTTTAAAAATCACCGGGATGGATGCCGATGCGATAATGGTCCTGATCAACGGGCCGCTGCTGATGATCTCGGCCTTTCCGCGGGTAAGATTGGTTACCGAAATAAACAGCGGCTTTTTCAGATGTTTAAAATCTTCGGCTTTCAGGTGTGCTTTCAGTTTTTCTTCAAGCCGGTCAAGGGTGAGCATTCCACCGCCCGAAGGAAAACTGAAGTTAAAATGATTAGTTATGCCATCGTTTTTCATGATGTCGAGGATTTCACGAGACTTCCATCCGGCGGCATAAAACGCCCCTACGATGGCCCCCATGCTTGTGCCTGCGATGTGAGTCGGAAAAATTCCCTTTTCTTCGAGCGCCCGGAGCACACCGATATGTGCCAGGCCGCGTGCCCCTCCCCCGCTGAGTGAGATGCCGTATTTCATTTCAGATTTTTTCGTCATTTGCCACAAAAATACGAAATGCAATCGACAACCGTGAAAAACAGGTGCCATTCAAATCGTGTATCTTTGCATAAAATTTTATTGGGATGAGTTACCACCGCAAGCCCGACTGGCTCAAGATAAAAGTTCCCTCAGGCAAGGAGTATGTGCGGGTGAAAGACATTGTGAACCGCCACAAGCTACACACCATCTGCACCAGCGGACAGTGTCCCAACATGGCCGAATGCTGGGGACGCGGCACGGCCACCTTTATGATCCTGGGCGACATCTGCACCCGTTCATGTAAATTCTGCGCCACCAAAACCGGCAGGCCCGAACCCGTGGATCGCGACGAGCCACGCAACCTGGCCGAATCGGTAAAGCTGATGAAACTGAAACACTGCGTGATCACCTCGGTGGACCGCGACGACCTGGAGGACGGCGGCGCCGGTATCTGGGCCGAAACCATCAGAGAAGTAAAGCGGCTCAACCCCGGAACCACCATCGAGGCGCTCATCCCCGACTTCGGTGGGAAAATGCATGACATTCAAACGGTGATCGATGCGGCGCCCGAAGTGATCTCGCACAACCTCGAAACGGTCCGCCGGCTTACGCCGCAGGTACGCAGTGCCGCGCAATACGACCGCAGCCTGGAGGTGATCAGGCAGATCGCCGCATCGGGGCTTGCCGCCAAATCGGGCATCATGGTAGGGCTGGGCGAAACGGAGGAGGAAATCATACAAACCATGGATGACCTGCTGGAAACCGGTTGCCGGATAATGACCATCGGACAGTACCTGCAGCCTACCAAAGCACACTTGCCGGTGACAGAATACATCCATCCCGATAAGTTCAGGGAATGGGAAAAAACCGGCCTTAAAAAAGGTTTCAGGTTTGTGGAAAGCCATCCGCTGGTGCGCTCAAGCTACCATGCCGAAAAACATGTGGGAGGAAAAACCGCAAATGGATAAAAATCGTCCACCAATTGAAGTAACCAATCTGGGCAGGATCGGCTACCGCGAAGCCTGGGACTTTCAGGAAAAGCTGTTCCGGGAAAATATGGAAAACAAAATCCACAGCCGTCCCACCAAAAATTACCTGATTTTTTGCGAGCATAACCACGTGTACACGCTTGGAAAAAGCGGATCGGAAAACAACCTGCTGGTAAATAACACACAACTGCAAAAGCTGGGCGTGGAATTTTTCAAAACCAACCGCGGCGGCGACATCACCTACCACGGCCCGGGACAGATCGTGGGCTATCCCATCCTCGACCTGGAGCCCCTGGGGCTGGGCATCAAATCCTACATCCACCTGCTCGAAGAAAGCATCATCGGCGTGTTGGCCGCCTACGGGCTGAAAGGCGAACGGCTCAACGGTGCCACAGGCGTGTGGCTCGATGCACAATCCCCGGGCAGGGCACGGAAAATCTGCGCCATCGGCGTCCGCGCCAGCCGCCACATCACCATGCACGGGTTTGCCTTCAACGTAAATACCGACCTCAATTTTTTCAAAATGATAAATCCCTGCGGGTTTACCGACAAATCAGTGACATCCTTGCAAAATGAA
>JBKHBQ010000118.1:0-11404 GCA_046542305.1 Bacteroidales bacterium | reverse complement strand
TCCGGGGCATTCAGCGAAATTTCCACATCCTTTTGAATGGCAAAAGGCATCATGATGTCGATGGAATTGTGGACGATCTTTACCAGGTCGGTATTTTCGATTTTCTGGCTGGGCTTGCCCGATTCGATCTTTGTAAGATCCAAAAGGTCGAGGATCAGGTTGCGCATGCCCTGGAGGCGTTTCAACGAGCGATCGACCACCTCGTCGTAGTCCTGAAGATTGGTGCCGAGCTGCCGCTCGCTGATGATCCGAAGGTATCCTTCCACCGCATTCAGCGGGGCTTTCAGTTCGTGCGACAGCACCGAAAGAAACTGGAAACGCACCTGCTTGCCTTCCTGTTTCATCTGGCGGGCCATGCGTTTCAGGTAGAGCTGTTTGGTGATGTTTTCCAGTGACGATTTCAGTTCCTGAGGTGTAAAAGGCTTGGGAATAAAATCATATGCCCCGTCGTGAGTAGCTTTTACGGCCAGCTCCAGCGAAGCATAGGAGGTGATCATCACCACCAGGATATCATATTTTTTCTTGCGGATAAACTCGAGCAGTTCCACACCCTGCATGCCCGGGAGCTTGTTGTCGAGCAGCATGATGTCGGGCATGTCCTTATCGATCAGATCGAGCGCCTCTTCAGCGGTGGCCGCATCCATGGTTTTAAATTCGTACATCTCATCCATGAAAGGATAATCCACCTTGAAATTCCTCAGGATCCTTTCCACGCCCGAGCGAATGCCGGGCTCATCATCCACAACCAGTATTTTAAGCGTTGCCATGGCAATTATATCTTCAACAGTTTTTTGATTTCCTTTTCAAGCTGATCGGCGCGAATGCCTTTGTCGAGAAACAGGTCGGCCTTGATCCATTCCTTGTTGGTGTCTTCGCTCAGATCGAAGCTCATCCCGGTTTCGGCAGTGACGGCCGTGGCCAGAATCACCGGTACTTCCGGGTATTTTTTCTTTAATTTATAGCTGAGGATAAAACCGCTGTCCTCATTTTCCATCATCAGGTCGAAGATGGCCAGATCGGGTTTCACAGAGTTGATCACCTGCTCGCCTTCGCGCTGGCTTTCGGCGGTGATCACCTCAAATCCGAAGCGCTCCACCTTCAGCTTTTGCTGGAATAAATAATCCATGTCGTCATCGACTATCAATATGGTCTTTTTCATCGTTTCATTTTTTTATTCACTGATCACTTCCCGCTCCAGGTTTCTGGGCAGGCTTATTTTAAAAGTTGTTCCTGTGGGGCCGTTTTCCGCTTCGGCATTGGAGATGATATCAATCTTCCCCTTGTGCATTTTTACGATGCCGTAAACCAGCGGGAGCCCCAGCCCTGTTCCCTTTCCGATGCCTTTGGTGGTAAAGAAAGGCGTGAAGATGTGCTCCATGTTTTCTTTGGTGATCCCGGTGCCGTCGTCGGCAAGGCTGATGAACACATTGTCCTCATCGTCAGAAAGGGTAATGTGCAGCTTACCTCCGTCGGGCATGGCTTCCATGGCATTCTTCTCGAGGTTTGTAAGCACCTGCATCATCTGGTCCGTATCCACATTGGCCATGGGATTGGAGGTTTGATTTTCGAAGGTGATGCTGATGTTTGCCGGTTTGATGACCGAGGAAATGCTTTGCTTCACAAAATCGATCATGTTGGTGGGGGTGAGTGTCACCTGGTTTTTGCGGGCGAAATTCAGCAGGCCTCCGACAATCTTTTTGCAGCGTTCCGCCTGCTTTACAATCAGATCCAGATCTTCACGGATGGGGTCCTCATCCTTCGCCTCTTCCTTCAGAATATTGCTGTACATGGTGATGACGCCCAGCGGATTGTTGAGCTCGTGGGCAATGCCGGCAGAAAGCTGCCCCATGCTGGCCAGTTTTTCCGACTGCTTGAGCGCCTGCCGGGTGGAGGCCAGTTTGGTGTTGGATTCGTTTAACTCGATTACCGAATGGTGCAACTGCTCGATGGTGTAGGGCAGGCACATTTCGTTTTCGGCAAGTCCCTGGATGATGGCAACGGCATGATCGCGGCAGGTGTCGTAGCCGCAGGCGCCGCAGTTCAGGTGGTCCTTTTCGGAGAATTTTCCGATAGTTTCGAGCACGCGTGCAATTTCGTCCTCGCCCGGCAAGGGAATGCGGCGATCGCGCACTTCGTGTGTTTGCGACAAATTCACGCTGCTGAATTCCTCCACATCCTTTTCCCATTGTAAAAAGTCGAAAGCTTCAAGCTTTTTACGCACGAACTGCCCCACACTCATCCTGCGATTGTAGCGTGAAGCCTTTTGGGTCATCCCCGGTCCCATGATGCATCCGCGGCAGCAAAGCAACTCCAGGTGATGGCGGTCGTTATTCTCATTTTCGAATTCCTTTACCGCCTCCCTGAAATTAATCCTTCCCGAAGCCACGATCACATTCTCTGTGAGGATATCCTCGGAGATATTGGCGGTTTGAAGCAATCCCCGGCTTACGGGAAATATGGAGCCTTTGCCGGCCCTGGGCGGATCAAATTCCGAAAGCTGAACATCATCAGGCCGGATGCCCTGCTCCTCGAAAAGATCGCGAAGCTCGGTGAAAGTGATGGATTCGTCTATCTCATCGCTCTCGGCTTTCTTGGCGATGCACGGGCCGATAAACACCACTTTGGCATTGTGTCCGTATTTCTTCCTGACGATCCTGGTCATGGCCACCATAGGTGATGCGATCCTTGCCATATTTTTTACCAGGTGGGGATGATAGTGTTCGATAAAAAAGGCGATGGCCGGGCAGTCGCTTGAAATACTGCCCTCTTCAGGATTGGACTCGTGCAGTTTTTTGTATTCGCGTGCCACCATGTCGGCGCCGAAAGCCACCTCGCAAACCTTGGAAAAGCCCAATGCACGGATCATTCCCACAAATTTCCGGTGGTCGTCCATATCCGTGAATTCGGCAGGAAAACTGGGTGCCACGATGGCAATAACATTCTCCTCCCTGTTGAGCAATTCCTTTACCTCGTCGGTGGTTTTCAGGAAAACCTTGGCGCCCTGGCTGCACACAATGGTGCAGTTGCCGCATCCGATGCAGCGCTCGTTGATCACCTCGGCCTGGCCGTTGATAATCTTGATCGCTTTTACCGGGCACTCCCTGACGCAGGTATAGCATACCCTGCACCGGTCTTTTACCGTAAAAACCAATTGCTTGCGCTTGGAGTGACTCATTGTTTATGTTTTTTTTAATTCGTGTTCTTGATTCTTAAAGCAATACATCCCGGGGCTGAAAGGTGGTTTTCAGCTTTTCCTGGAATGAATCTTTTTCCTTACCGGTATATTTGCCGTACAATTCCACCACAGCAGGATTCTTGTACGAAACTTTGATAGATTCCTTTTCATCGATGTCGTAAAGTGTTTTCATCCTGGCCTTCAGCGCTTCATGATTTTTGGTGATGGGCTGTCCGCCGCCGGCAATGCAGCTTCCGGGGCAGGCCATCACTTCGATAAAATGAAGGTCGTCGCGGCCTGCCTGTATCTGCCTGATCAGTTCGCGGGCGTTTTGCAGGCCATTCACCGCCGCAATCCCGATCTTTTGCTTGCCGATCTTTGTGTGAATTTCCTTCACATTTTTATTGCCGCGCATCTGCGCCACCTTGAAGTTTACCAGGTTCTTACCGGTCAACCGGTAATAAAGCGAGCGGTAGACAGCCTCGGCCACGCCCCCGCTGGTGCCTACAATCTTACCGGCGGAGCTGCGAATGGTAAACGGGTTGTCGGCCATTTCGGGCGCTACCTGCTGGATGTCGAGGCCGTAGAGCCGGATGAGGCGGGCCAGTTCGCGGGTTGTTAGCACGGTATCCACATCCGAAATACCCTTGTGGGTGTTCTCTTCGCGCTGGGCTTCGAATTTTTTAGCAGTGCAGGGCATCAGCGATACGGAATAGATGTTTTCGGCCTTCACCTTCTGCTGCCGGGCGTAATGGTGCTTAATGAGGCTTCCCATGATCTGCTGCGGCGATTTGCTCTGCGAAAGGTTTGGCAGCAAATCCTGATGGTATTCCTCCATAAATTTTACGAATGACGGGCAGTCACTCGAAAACATAGGCATTCGTTCGCCCTTTTCCAGCCGTCGAGTCATCTCTTCCACGGTTTGCATCACCATCATATCGGCGGCAAAAGCGGTTTTGAATATTTTGTTAAAACCCATTTTGCGAAGGGTGGCCACCAGGAGTCCGTCAAGTTCCTTGCCCGCCTTTACATTGAATTCATCGGCCAGCGAAACCGAAACCGTAGGAGAAATCTGCACCACCACGAATTTTTCGGGATTCTGCAGGGCTTCCTGTACCTGGCTGATGTTGTCTTTTTCGTGAAGGGCGCCGGTGGGGCATACCATGATGCACTGCCCGCATGCGATGCAGTTCGATACGTTCAGCTTGTTGTTGAATGTGGGGCCCACTACAGTTTTCATGCCCTTGCCGATAAAGTCGAAGGTGGATACGCCGATTTTTTCCTTGCACATGCGTACGCAGCGGCCACAGAGGATACACTTGCCCGGATCGCGCACCACGGCGGCACTTGAGGGATCTTTCTTCACAAAATTTCTGACTTCCGGCAGGCGGCGCTCACGAATCCCAAGCTGCTCGGCCAGGTCCTGCAGTTCGCAATTGCCGTTGCGGATGCAGTACAGGCAGTCGTCGGGATGGCTCGACAGCAGCAGCTCCACAATAGTGCGGCGTGCGCGGATTACGCGGGGCGAATGGGTATGGATCTTCATCCATTCTTCCACCGGGTGCGAGCAGGACGGCACAAGGTCTTCACGGCCCTCCACCTCTACCACGCAAATGCGGCAGGCGCCCGTAGGCGTAAATCCCTGCATGTTGCAAAGGGTAGGCACGGAAATCCCGTTCCGGCGCAAAGTCTCCAGGATCGTTTCGCCCTTTTTGGCCTTGATGGTTTTATTATTGACTTCAATATTGAAAATCATTGTCGTTCAAATATTTTAGCAGATATCCTGATGTTTTAGTTAAACGATATCGATGGCTGCAAACTTGCACACATCATAGCAGATACCGCAGTTGATACACTTTTCGCGGATGATGTAATGGGGCTGTCTTGCCGCTCCCGAAATAGCATCCACCGGGCATTTGCGCAGACAAGCCATACATCCTGTACAACGTTCGGCGCTGATGATGAAGGTGCGGAGATTCTGACAAACATTGGCCCGGCACTTCCTTTCGAAGATGTGTTCCTCGAATTCTTCCCTGAACCATTCCAGCGCGCTCAACACAGGGTTCGGTGCTGTTTTCCCCAGTCCGCAAAGCGATGTTTCTTTGATCACCGAAGCCAGGCTTTCAAGCTGCATTACACCCCTGAACCTTGCAAGACTTTCGTGATCGGTGGTGGTTGCAGGGCGGCGCGTGATGGCATTGAGGATCTCGTACATGCGGTTGGTGCCCTCGCGGCAGGGGATGCACTTTCCGCAACTTTCCTTTTGCAGGAAATCGATAAAATACTTCACAATGTCAACGATACAGGTGTTTTCGTCCATCACCACCATGCCGCCCGATCCCATGATCAGGTTTTTAGCTTCAAAGGTGGCGTACTCCAATTTGAGATCGGTGTGTCCGGCAGGGATTAAGCTTCCCGAAGGGCCGCCGATCTGCACGGCCTTCAATTTTTTTTCATTCTTTATTCCGCCGCCGATTTCATACACAATTTCTTCCAGCGTAATGCCGAAAGGCACCTCCACCAGTCCGGTACTTTTGGTATCGCCGGTGAGTGCAAACAGTTTGGTGCCGCTGCTGTCCCTGGTGCCCAACTGCCTGTACCACTTGGGGCCGTGCTGCATGATGAACGGAATATTGATCAGGGTTTCTACATTGTTTACTACCGTGGGCTTTCCAAAAAGGCCTTTTTCAGAAGGAAAGGGCGGACGCGTACGCGGCATACCCCTGCGGCCTTCGAGGCTTTTGAGTAATGCCGTTTCTTCGCCACAAACGAATGCACCCGGTCCTTCACGAAGGATGATCTGCAGATTAAACCCGCTGTTGTAAATGTTTTCTCCAAGGAAGCCGCTGCTTCGTGCCTGGTCAAGGGCTGTACGCAGCCGTTTTACTGCAAGGTTGTAATCGGCGCGGATGTAAATATAGGCTTTGCTGCTGCCGATGGCATACGCGGCAATGGCCATTCCTTCGATCAGTCGGTGCGGGTTTCCTTCAACCAGGGCGCGGTCCATATAGGCGCCGGGATCACTTTCATCAGCATTGCACACCAGGTATTTCTGATCGCCGGCAGTGCTCCGGGTTCTTTTCCATTTGGCAGCGGTAAGATAGCCGCCGCCTCCCCTGCCCCGCAGGCCGCTTTCTTCTACCATATCGCACACCTCATCGGGCGGATAGTTGAGGATGGTTTTCAGGAAGGCCTGATAGCCGCCGCGCGCAAGGTATTCATCGAGGCTTGAAGGGGCGATTTCGCCGCAATCGTAAAGCAGCACCCGTTTTTGTTTCTTAAAAAAGGGAATATCGTTGATGATGGGAATTCCATCCCAGTTTTCGTGCTCTTCGCGGCTGATCTGCCCCAGCACCTGCCTGCCCGAAAGCTGCTTGTGGAAGCATTCGTCGAGGACGTCGTCTACTTTATCGGCGGTCATATCGCGGAAACTTACCCTGGCTTTTCCGGGTTGCTGGAAATCGAGCAGCGGCTCGGCGCTGCAAAGGCCAACACATCCCACTTCAACCACTTCGGCATCAAAGCGGTTCTTTTCCAGATAAGCTTTTACAGCCCTGAGTGTTTTATCGGCACCTGCAGCAATGCCACAGGTTCCCGTGCCAATGTAGATTACAGGTTTTTCCAGTGTACGCCGCAGCAGCCGGTCGATATCGGCCTGGATTTCCGGGGTATATTCACCTGCAAAATTCAAAACCGCACCATCGATCAGCTTTTGTGTGAGGTTGTCTACAGTTGGGTTGCTCATACTTCTTCTTCCCTGGTTTTGATGTCGTTAATCAGCTCTTCGATTACATTTACTTCCACAGCAGGATAAAAATCATCATTGATCTTCACCACCGGCGACATGCCGCATGCGCCCATACATGAAGTCACTTCAAGGCTGAAAAGCTTATTGGCTGTGGTTTCGCCGGTTTTTATGCCCAGTATTTTTTCGAATTCCATCAGCAGCGTTCCTGAACCTTCCATATGGCATGCGGTTCCATGGCAAAGCCTGATACGGTATTTCGCCCTGGGCACAAACCTGAACTGGTCGTAAAAAGTTGCCACAGCATAAATTTTACTGGTGGGAATTTTCAGATATTCCCCCAGCCGTACAACTGCTTCCTGAGAAATGTATCCCGTCTCCTTCTGGATATCCTGCAAAACAGGCAGTAAAAATTCCCTGTCATTATTCGGATACCGCTCCAGTATGGCTTCAATTTGGCTCATGCTTAACTGATTGTCGTTACGAAATTACAAAAATAATACTTTTTTGTTATTTATTTCACATTGTTATTTTTTTAACAAAAAATTGCACAGTTGAATTTTTTTTATGAATTTTGCTCATCATTTGGATTTTCAGGATGCAAAGATGATTAAACGAAAGGAGTTGTTGATATGCCTGGGAAGTTCCTGTTTTGCACGTGGAAACAAGGAGATTGTGCAACTGATCAGAAAATTCCTGGAAGAGCATGAGTTGAGCCATAAGGTGGATTTCCGCGGCAAGCACTGTTTCGGCCACTGCGAAAAAGGACCGGGCCTGCGCATCAACGGAAAACATTATGATCATATCCATGCAGATAACATTCGTGAAATCCTGACCAGTGAATTACTAAGATAAGCCTATGAATCTCATCAACATCCATCCGGAGAAATGCGACAACTGCCTGCAATGCGTCAGGGTATGTCCTGTACAGGCCATCCGGATGCCTGTTGGTTCAGAACATCCCGTGATCGATCACGGCCGCTGCATCGGGTGCGGAACCTGCTATACCTCGTGTAATCGCGGCGCCATAAGCTATTCTGATTCCGCATCGCATGTTAAAAAACTTCTGGAAAGCAGCTCGCAGGTGGCCGCGCTGGTTGATCCGAGCATTTCAGGAGAATTTCCCGATATCACCGATTACCGGAAGTTCGTGGAAATGATCCGTGCGCTGGGTTTCGAGCTGGTAAACGATGCCAGTTTCGGTGTGGATCTGGTAGCACATGCCTACAAAAATTTGTTTGCCAAACAAAGCGGCAAGTATTATATCACCGCCAACTGCCCGGCCATCGTTTCATACATCGAAAAATTTTATCCCGGGCTTACCGACAACCTGGCTCCCATTGTTTCGCCCATGATCGCCATGACGAAGGTGGTAAAGATGGTCTACGGACCGGAAACCCGGGTGGTGTATATCGGGCCGCTGATCTCACCTAAACATGAAGCCGTGCGCTACGACGGAGATGCGCGTGTGGATGCCGTGCTCACCTTTACCGAATTGCGATCGCTTTTTAGGGAATTCGGCATCCACGAAAGCAAACTTGAGTATTCCGAATTCGACCCGCCACTGGGCAGAGCGGGGTCGCTTTTCCCCATCAGCAAAGGATTTCTTGAAGCAGCAGGCATAAACCAGGATGTGCTTGGCGGAAATGTAATCACGGCAGAAGGAAATAAAGAATCACTTCGGGCGGTGCGATCGTTCGAAAGGCATATCGACCGGATTCAAAAGCATTTCAACCTGTATTACGATGAGGGGATCATAATGGGCCCCGGTATGTCGGCCGGCGGGGATAAGCATTTGCGGAATGCTCTTGTGGAGCAGTATTCCGCCAAGCGCCTCCGCAATCTTGACACCCGGAAATGGGAGGAGGAAATGAACAAATTCGGTATGCTGGATCTTAGCCGCTCCTTCATCAAGGATGATCAGCGACTGCCGGAACCCGATGAAGGAAAGGTGAAGGAAATACTGAAATTGTTGGGAAAAGAGGACAAACCCACCGATGACGGCTGCGAAAGCTGCGGATTTGAATCCTGCAGAAGCTTTGCCAAAGCCATTGCACAGGGACTTTCAAGAACAGATCTTTGCCAGGATTTTGTGATCCGCAATAAAAATAATTACATCAGCACCCTGCGCGATACCACCACCCGGCAGCAGGAAGAGATCTCCGGGCTCAAAACAGATCTGAAGAAACTGAACGAAGCATACGAGCTGGCCTCCGATAAACTGGAAACCTCCAGGGCTATTATGAATCAGATCCCTTCGGGGGTGGTCATCGTGGATGAAAAGCTGAAGGTGCTGTCGTCGAACCGCAGCTTTATTGAGCTGCTCGGCCCGGAAGCTCAGGAAATTGATGACATAATTCCTGGCCTGCGAGGGGCAGATATGAAAACTTTGGTGCCGGTGCAGTTCTACAAATTGTTTCAGAATGTGCTTTCGACCGGCGAAAATATCCTGAGCCGTGATGTACAGATAGGTGAAGCCCTGCTCAACCTCAGCGTGTTCAGTATCAGGAAAAATAAAGTGGTGGGCGGCATTGTACGGGATATGTATTCGCCCGAAGTACGCAACGAACAGATTATTCAGCGCGTAACGGAGGTGATCGATCAAAACCTGGCAATGGTCCAGCAAATCGGATTCCTTCTCGGCGAAGGCGCCTCCAAAACGGAAGCCATGCTCAACTCGATCATTCAATTGCACGGGAAGAAAGAGAAACGAAGCTGATAGGGAGGTATAAGTTATTGGTTAATAGGAAAAATTCAATTCCTGATAACATCCTGCTCCAATAACATCTGCCTCTATTAACTTCTTTTCCCATTACTTTTTTCTCAAATAACTTTTTTTCACGAATAACTTTTTTCACAAATAACTTTTTTCACGAATAACTTTTTCCTAAAATGTATCGGGAATTTCACATAGAAGTCAATTGCCAGCAGCGCAACCACCGGGGTGAGCGGATTTGCGGCGATGTATTCATTCACCGGAAGGTGAAGGAAGAAAACCGCATTGTGGCGGTGCTTTCCGATGGCATGGGCCATGGCGTGAAAGCCAATATGCTGGCCACCCTCACTTCAACCATGGCATTGAATTTTACGCAGGAGCACAAGGACTTCACGAAAATCGCCGATATCATCATGAACACGCTGCCCGTTTGCAGCGAGCGAAAGATCAGCTATGCCACCTTTACCATCGTGGATGTGGAGATTGGCGGCCGGGTAAGCATCCTGGAATACGACAACCCTGGAACCTTCATCATTCGCAACCACAAGATTTTCGAGCCGGGCTGGCAGTGTATCGTGCTGAATTCGGACAAGAACCGGGGCAAGGAACTGCGAAGCTGCTCCTTTGTTCCCGAAAAGGAAGACCGCATTGTTTTCTGCTCCGACGGCGTCACACAGTCCGGACTTGGGTCGGATCAGTACCCGTTTGGCTGGGGCAGCGATGCACTAATGGATTTCATTATCGAAGAAACCCGAAAAAACAACTATATCTCGGCGGCTGAACTGGGCGAACATGTGGTAAAACGCGCAATGCTCAACGATGGCTACGAACCCAGGGACGACACCAGTTGCGCGGTGATCTATTTCCGTGAACCACGCAAAATGCTGATCTGTACAGGTCCTCCCTATGAAAAGGAAAAAGACAAGGTCTATGCCGATAAGGTGAAACATTTCGAAGGCAGAAAAGTGCTTTGCGGCGCAACCACCGGCGACATCATCGCCCGCGAATGGGGCACGGAAATCGAAGACACCTTCGAGTTTGATGATCCTGACCTGCCGCCGGTTTCACACATGCCCGGCGTAGACCTGATCACCGAAGGCATCCTCACCCTCACCAAGGTTTCGAACATCCTCAGGGATTACAATCCGCAGAGCGAACCGGGAAAAGGCCCTGCCGACAGGATTGTGAAGATGATCCTCGAAAGCGATGAGATCGATTTCATCGTAGGCACCCGCATCAACATTGCCCACCAGGATCCAAGCCTGCCCGTGGAACTGGAGATCCGCCGGACGGTCGTCAAGCGCATCGCAGCCATCCTTGAGGAAAAATTTCTGAAAGAGGTAAAGATGGAATTTATCTAACCGGAAAAATCTTGTCCATCGGTTATTATTTGCGGCATGTAAGGTAAATTTCATATTTTTAGCCACTCAAAAAAAAATGAAATGATAAAACGCTGGCTCTCCAACCTGAACATCCGAAGAAAACTCAACGTGATCACGGCCGTGGCACTGCTCAGCATTGTGCTGATGGGATTTGCAGCCAATTATTTTTACAAAACCGGCAAAGTCCTTACCATGATCATCAATGCCGAACGCATCCATACGCTGAACTTTCAGCTAGGCATCGAAAATTTTTACGAATACCTGCAAACCGGCGATTCGGCGCAGCTTATCGAATGCTACGAAAGAATCGACAAGGCCAACTATATGGCAGCCACTTTCGGGAAATCGGATGTGTATTCGCAAACCTTGAGCAACCGGGAGTTCGC
>JBKHBQ010000117.1:0-11405 GCA_046542305.1 Bacteroidales bacterium | reverse complement strand
TTCTTTTCGGGCTTGGTGCCGAAACCAGTATTGTCGTCATCAGCAAAATCATTGTAAAATGGTTTAAAGGCAAGGAACTGGCATTGGCGTTTGGCACCAAGATTGGCATTGCCAGGCTTGGATCGTTTGCCGCATTTTACTTCTCTCCCATGATCAAGGATGCGGCTTCGCACTGGACCATCGCCGTGTGGTTTGCCGCCGTTCTGCTTTGCATCGGCTTTCTGGCCTTCCTGGTCTATACCATGTTCGACCTGAAACTCGACCGGCAGACTTCGGAATCCACGGTACTGCTCCGTGAAGACGAAAGATTCAGCATGGCAGATTTTAACAGGCTGATCACCAACCGCTCATTTATTCTGGTAGCCATGCTCTGCGTAACCTTCTATTCGGCGGTTTTCCCGTTCCAGTCGTTTTCGGCAGATTTTTTCCTGAACAAGTTCGGGCTTACCGAGCAGGAAAGTGGAAAGATCGCATCGTACCTCAGCCTGGGTACGCTGTTGTTTACGCCGTTCTTTGGCTTTTTGGTAGACCGTATCGGCAGAAGCGCCACGCTGATGATCTTCGGCTCGCTGTTGCTGGTGATCATTCACCTTACCTTTGCGCTAACGATGCTCAACCCGATTATTCCGATGATCTTCCTCGGCATATCCTTTTCGCTGGTACCGGCAGCCATGTGGCCGGCCGTGGCAAAGATCGTTTCCGAAAAAAGGATCGGCACGGCTTATGGCGCCATGTTCTCGCTGCAAAATCTCGGACTCTGGGCTTTTCCGCTGCTGATCGGGATTGTGCTGGATGCTACCAATCCGGATATTACTCCCGAAGTGATCGCCACCGGAATCTATACTTACGACTACACCTGGGCCCTGCTGATGCTGGCTGTGCTGGGGCTGTTCGGGCTGATTTTCGCCATCCTGCTCAAGCGGGAGGATAAAGTTTCGGGCTACGGCCTGGAACTGCCTTCCAACAAAAAAGCATAGCCGCAGTATATGTTTCCGGTTTTGCACCGTTGTTTTTTGATTGGGTAAGTTTTATTATTGTATGCCATGCCTGCTTCGTACCGGTTTTTGATCCTGTTGTTGATAATTGCCTCAAACATGCAGGCACAGGAGAATGTTGAGCTGAAGCCGGGGCCGGAAATCCACCTGGGCAACGAAAGCCTCAGTTCCATTTTCGAATCGGGAGCATCGAAATATTTCTTCCTGAAGATTAACAACAAAGGCTACCTCGATTTTAGGGATGATCACCACCCGGGAATTATCACGTTTGGGAAAGATCTTTCGCGGGAGGAAACAATCGACCTGAAACCGCATAACCATTACAACCTGCGCAGACTAATACCGCAAAACATGTATCAAACCAGCTCAGGGTTCATTTTCCTTTGCAGGAATTATTCAAGGATGGATGAAACCTTACGCGCTTATCTTTTCAGAACCGATATGCAAGGCAATGTATCAGGCCCGGTGCTGGTACCCGGCGAAATCGGGGGCATGCTCCCCTCGCAGGAGGATTTTCATTATTTTCAGCTAAATGAATTCATTGACGGCAACGAAAAGCGCTACATTTTCTCGCTAACCACACCTCCGGAACTGGATATCCCCGAAAGGGTGAATTTGGTGGTTTTTGATGAAAACCTGGAAAAAGTGAGCGAACATCTGTTCAGTTTTCCTGATGATTTCATCGATTATTATTTTTCAAAGCAAATTGTAAGCCCGGAGGGGCAGATCTTTTTCAGGCTTGAAATTTTTAATCCTGTCTTTCCTGACGAAATAATTCATCAGCTTATTATTTATGATTTGATAAAAGACCGTCAGCGGACCTATGAGTTTAAGCTTGAAGAAGGATTTGTGGGCAGCCTGAAATTTCAGTCGATGCAAAACAACCGGGTGGGGCTGTTTGGATTTTTCACATTGGAAAATGACAGCGAATCGCCTGATGGCATACTTTATTATATCTTCAACGGTGAGGACGGCAGCCTGATCAGCCAAAACATCCGGAGACTTGATGAAGAAATCATTGAAATCTTCGATCCCGGATCGCTGAAATCCAGTTCCGGCTATCAGCACCTGCAGCCGGGGGCAATCCATCTGAATGAACAGGGACATGTTTTGCTGCTGTTCGAGTACAACTGGCGCAGCATCCTGATGGTTCGCGATCAGCGGCAGCAAATTTATCCCACGCCGATGTACAATGCCAACGAGGTGATTATCCTTAATTTTAATCCTTCCGGTGAATTGTTAAATTGCGGCATCATTCAAAAACAACAAAGCCAGGGCATCGCTCCAGAAGTTTCTGGTTTTTTCAGCTATTGCAAAAATAACCGCCTCTATCTTTTTTATAATGATCATCCCAAAAACACCGACCGCTATGCCAGTCGCGAAATCAAAATTATGAAAAACAGGTACGAACCCGTGCTGGCCATATACGATCCCAACGAGGCAACCTACACAAAGCACAGATTTCAGGGCAGGGTGGCATTTAACCCTGATGACCTTTTCACCACAGGCGAAAACAGCCTGCTTATCCTGAATTTTGATGAAGCTTACTGGCTGAGTGAGATATGCTTTACTGAATAGGATTAGCCGGCACCGGCCCGTGGGTGAAATTTTTCGATGGTATCGCGCAGAAAATCGCGGCTGAGGTGGGTATAAATTTCGGTGGTGGTAATGGACTCGTGGCCGAGCATATCCTGCACTGCCCGCAGGTCGGCGCCGTTTTCAACCAGATGTGTGGCAAAGGAATGGCGCAGGGTGTGCGGACTCACGGTTTTGCGAAGGCCCGCCTTTTCGGCCAGTTGCTTCACAATCAGAAACACCATTACCCTGCTCATCACAGTCCCGCGTTGATTGAGAAATACAAAGCTTTCGCTGCCTTTTTTAACCGCGAGGTGATTTCTTACAAAGGAAATATACCGCTGAAGCTGCTCGATGGCTTTGCTGCCGATGGGCACCCAGCGCTGCTTGTTGCCTTTCCCGGTCACATTCACAAATCCGATATCGAAGTGCAATCCAGACAGCGGCAGGTTTACCAGCTCCGACACACGCAATCCGCACCCATAGAGGGTTTCGATGATAGCTTTGTTGCGCTCGCCCTGCGGATCAGACAAATCTACGGCACCAATTAGCTTTTCCACTTCCTCCTGGCTAAGTGTATCCGGTAGTTTACGGACAGTTTTGGGAGGCTCAAGCAATTCGGTGGGATCGTGGTTCAGGACGTCCTCCATCAGCAGGTACTTGTAAAAGGCTCTGATTCCCGAAACCATCCGCGCCTGGCTGGTGGCCGTCATCCCGAGTTGGCTCACCCACCACAGAAACTCCTCGAGATGCTGCAAACGAAGATCGCCGGGGGAAAGCTTCTTTTGGCCGCTCACTTCGAGAAACTGCATCAGTTTTCCCAGGTCGCGCAGGTAGGCATTCACTGAATTTGGCGACAATGATTTTTCGAGCTGAAGAAAAGATCTAAAACCACGTATGTAAATTTCCCAACTCATCGCTGCTCGGTCAACGGGTAACGGTTATTCGTCAGGTCAACATCCATCCCGGTAAGGTTAGTCAGTTCCACTGAACGGATTTCCCGATCCAGCAGCACCCTTAACTCATACACTGAATTTCCGCTCTTCCACACACCTGCATTCTTTACGAATATTTCTTCAGAACCATCATCAAATACAATCTTTGCAGAAAACGGCGCCGGATATTGCCCCGTCTTTTCAATATGCACAACCTGCTGTTCTTCATTTTTTATGACCGCTCTCACCGCGATATCCACATAACCGAACTCGAACAACCACGGACGGATCAGCCATGAAAGGTCCTCACCGGTCGCATCTTCAAAGGTAAAGATCAGATCGTAGGGCGTGGGGTGCTTTCCCTGCCAGCGCACTGTAAATTCCTGAAGTGCGTTTAAAAATGCATCATTGCCAAGATAATCGTGCAAAATGCCGAAAAAGGCAGCGCCCTTCGGGTAAGAATTGGTATAATAAACCGGCCCCCTCAATATTTCGCTGCACACAAAAAGCGGCACATCATAATTGTGTCCTGCGTGATCCTTGTAATCATCAAAAAAATAATACCCTGCATAATTGCCTGCATCCATCCTTGATGCAATAACAGATTCACCGTAGCTGGTCAGGCCTTCGTCCATCCAGGCATACTTGGTTTCGTTCAGTCCGGTATAAAACGGGTAGTAGGAATGAAAAATCTCGTGAACGGTAAGCTTGATGGCTTCCGAAAGGTCGTGCATCGAAATGTCGTTCACCATCATGGGATATTCCATCTGGCTCAGTCCGTTGAATACCGTCATTTTCGGATATGGAAACGGAATGGCCGGAAAAAGGTAAGACATATTCCAGATAGCTTCGCGGGCAATTTTCGCCACCTCATAAAAATCCTCCGAGTCGGGATGGTAAAGGGCATCGATAAAAACCCTCCGGCCCGAGAGCGAATCCACCAGCAGACTGGTTCCGTCCCACAAATAATGGTTGCTCGTCCCGAAGGCGAAATCCGTAACATTCTCAGCCTTGAAATGCCAGCGATGTGCAGTTTCAGGCCGGGTTACCCTGCCGGTTCGGATATCCTTCATCTCCGCGATGCTCACCACTTGGTCAGAAGAATGTGCAATGCGGTATCTTTCCAGCATATCCGGCTGCAGGATTTCCTCAGGATTTTGCCAGACGCCGGTAGCCTGAACCAGATAATTGCCCGGCACCTCCACGGTTACATCGTAATCGCCAAAATCGTTGTAAAATTCTGTCGTTCCTGTATAATCCCAGTCGTTCCAGCCATCGATATCGTCGAACACCGCCACCCGCGGATAAAAATATGCCACGAAAAAAGAAGAATCGTTCACCACGCCCTCGCGGTAATGGGAATATTTATTTAACTCATAATTCCACTTTACATCAATCGATGTCTGCTTGGCGGGTTTCAACGGCTCGGGCAGGTACACATACATTCCAGTTGGTTTGGGCAAAATGAGGCGCCCGCGGTTGTTCTTCACGACACTTACTCCGTCTATGGTCATTTTTTCGATCATCAGCCCTTCATGCGCATCCCGCGCATCGATGTCGAAATCGCGCGCCCCGCCTTCCTTGTACAGATCGGGCAGCAGGTGCAACACCAGGTACTCCAGCGTGTAAGGACTATGATTAACATAGGTGATGGTTTCGGTTCCTGAAATCCGGTAGTTTTCCGGATCGAGCGCAACCTCGATCCGGTAATCCGCCCGGTTTTGCCAGTAGGCTTTTCCCGGTCTTCCATCAAGCGAACGCGTATCCGAACGATAGGCATCTTTAAAGTTGACCGGCAGGTAATACTTGCTTTGCTGCCCGTGAAGCAACACAGTGAACGTGCCGCTAAAGATCAGAAGAAACAGAAGTTTTTTCATGATTTTAAATCTTTAAACCAGAGACCGCTGAGCGCTCCAGCAGTCATTTCATTTTTTGGCGTTCATGCAAATGTAGATAAAAAGCTGCTGAAATATGAGGATTGGCTAACTGCTCACAAAAGCCGTGTCATCCGGTGCCTGTCGAAATGGTTCTCCTCCACGAGCTGTTCAAGGAGCTTTTCGGGGCTGAATTTTCTTTTGATGAGTGCGATCACTTTGTTACGCGTGAGGATGCGCTGCTCGATGGCATTGATGTTAATGGCGGTTTTTACGTCATCAAGTATCAGATACTCCTCGCGAATGGTGAGGTTTTTACGGATGTTGGTTTCCACAAATTCCCTCGATAAGGTTTTTGCTTTTTCCTGCGGTTCTGTTTTTTTGGCTCTTTTCCCGATCTGTGGACGCATAGTGATTAGATTTTAATCCGGTTTGTGATTACAATTTAAATCACCGCCATTAAACTGCCAAAGAAATCCGGACAAAATCTCAGATCAAAAAAAACCACCTGCCCTAACTGACAGGTGGTTCTTATTCATTTTATTATACTTCAACCATTTAAGGTTATTTTACGATCGTGATCTTTTCGGTGCTCACCCGGTCGCCGGCTTTGAACCTTACAAAGTAAATTCCGTTTTCAAATTCGGAAGAATTAACCGTGATCTTATGCGAACCGGCATTCATCATTCCGTTGGAAAACTCCGCCACTTTCATGCCGATGCTGTTGTAGAGGCTAACCGATACTTCGGTGTTCTCGTTCAGGTAGATATCGATGGTAGAAGTATTGGTAACCGGATTCGGGTAGATTTCGAGCACAAATTCTTTTGAAGGATCGCTGATGCCTACGCAGCCGTCAACATAAACTTCCTGCTCGGCAAAGTTTTCGCATCCGTTATCGTCCGTGTAGGTATAGGTGAGCACATGTGTACCCACTCCTGCATCTTCGGGATAGAAGAAACCATCTGTCACCCCGGGGCCACTGTATTCGCCGCCGGCGGGCGAACCTTCAGCGAGCTCGTATGCTGGCCAGTTGAGGCACTGATCCGGCACCTCGTCGAATTCCACAGTTGGCAGTGCAAATACGTGGATGCAGTCTTCATCGGTGAAGGTATTTGAGTTTGTTCCGTCGGAAACCGTGAGCGTAACATCGTACACGCCGGGCTGGGCGTAGAACACGGTGGGATTCTGCTCGGTGGAGGTCGCCGGGTCGCCGCCCTCAAATTCCCAGTTCCATTCGATGATGCTGCCTACAGAGTTATCGATGAAATCTACGGTGAGTTCTTCGCATCCTTCGTTTACGCTGCTGGTAAATGCAGCCGCCACTCCTTCGGCCTGAACTGTGAAATGCGTGTATTCTTTATAGCCGAAGGCGCCACCTGAAAAAATGGTGGTGATGGAACCATTCACGTACGAACGCAGGGTATAATAGGTCGAAAGACCGTTTCCGCCGGCATCATACATAACAAACTGATGACAGCCGGGAGTTTCGAAGAATACGGTGTCCTTGGTAAACTGCTCGGGCTGTGTGTAAGGGCCTCCCGACTTAACCACGTTGCCATTGGCATCGAAGCACTCCCAGGTGGTTTCGCCGGGATTGTTGTCGGTTTTCATGATCAGCACCAGGTAATCCTCGCATACTTCAGGAAGTTCAGTCATGAAGGTATGGGAATCATTGTCAGGGTTTTCGTCAGTTCCGCCATTAGGATCGGAAACGTACACCACGATCTCGTTTTCATCTTCTGCATCGAAAACAAATTCGGGAACTTCAATCATTTCATTTTCGAAAAACCCGAGGTTACCGCTCCATTCGTATGTTTCAACCAATTCGCCGTTTACCTCGAAATTCACGTTAAGGGTGTTGAGGGTTTCGGCTCCCATATTCCTGATGGTCAGTTCCGGTTCGAGAATTCCTGTACAGATCTGATCCGGAATGTTTGCTACCGAAAACAACTCTGCATCCAGTACATAATCAGGCTCGCGCATGGTTTTCTTTGTCCCCTGGTAAATTTCCTTGTTGCCGAAATTCTGCACAAAGGCGACCAATTCACAGTTGTTGCGCTCAACACCGGCAGGAATGGTAAACGGAAGTGTGAATTCCAGAACATTGCCGCCGGAGAAATCCAGTGTGGTACCGTTTTGGTTCGGAATCATATCGCGGGTAACGAAGCTCAGGGTGGGCATGCCCATCCATGAATAGTTGATATCAGATTCGGTGAGGTTTACAACAAGCTTCAGGTTATTATAGGTTCCGGTGCCAACTTTCTCGACTGTAACAATCGCCTCGTAGTCGTTACCGCTTACATTTTCAAAATCGAGATCCATGGTAAAGTCCGACATCTCAATGATGCGGTCGTCGTACAGCGATTTGTAAGCAGTATAATTCGACTGGCCGGCGCCGCCGCCACCTTGCTGAGTCAAAATGCCATCAACTTTGGTGGTAGGATAGCTGGAAATTCCATACCAGCTAACACGGGCGGTGGTCTCAGTAGTATAAAACTGTGGAATGCTGAACGAAGGTGTGTGGTAAGCTGCAATAGCAACATTGTGCCCGTTGTCGATCAACTCGTAAGCACCGTTGGCTGCAGCAGGGCAGTAAGGACAGTTTACGCCTGTGCCGATTTCAAAAACTACCAGTTCTTTGTTAACCTGCTGTGCATTGAGCGAAACAAGCATGACAAGGAATCCGGATAAAATTAAAGTAACTTTTTTCATAGGTCTGACATTTTTTGAATTGATGATGATTTTGCGTATGAGATTTGTGACGCTAAATTAAAATTAATATACATTCGGATGTACTTAACTAAATAATTATCTAAATATTTAGAATGCTTTTAATTATGAGTTTAGCATTGAAAACATTATTTCCTGATTATTTTTTGAATCACGTGCGTTTTTTCTCCTGTGATCATCAGGTAATAAATTCCACGATTGAGTTGGGATAAATCCGCAGGGATTTCGTGTACGCCACGTGCAAGTTTTCCTTTAAACAGAACTGCGGCATGTTGTCCAAGGCTGTTCAGCACGGCAATTTCCACCTCATCATCCTGCACAAGCTGCATGGAAATCGTTGCCTGATCACCTGCCGGATTGGGGAATAGTTCGATCCGGTTCTTTCCGGAATTTAACTCATTTACCGAAACGGTAGCATCCACCGCGTACTGGCCCCTTTTCTCGCTGCCAAAGGCTGTTCCGGTGACGATTTGGGTTCCGCTTCCGTAATACAATGCAAAGAACCCCGGCGCCTGAATGCCGTCGCCCTGGCTGTCGTAAATCGTAAACTCATAGCAATCCGAAACATCATACACCATGGATTCATTAATAATCACGCCGGACTCGCTGTACGGGCCGCCTTCGAATACCACCTCGCCGGCACTGCTGGACACTTCCCAGGTAATATCTTCGGGATGATCGTCGGTCTTGATCATCAGAAATACCTCGTTGGGCGTAGTAATGGCCGCATCGAACATATAGCTGCTGCTGTTGTTGGCCGGATACTCGTCGGAAGAACCATTGGGATTTTCCAGTGTAACAACCAGCTCATTTTCATCCAGCACGGCAAAATCAATTTGCGGAAGCATAACCTTTTGGGTCTGAAGCCCCGCCAGGTTGCCGGTCCAGTTGTAGGTAACCGCGGCTTCACCGTTTACCGAGTATACAATATCCACTGCTGTAAGGGGATCAGAACCGAAATTGGCAATGGTAATTTCGGGTGAGGCATATCCCATACAGTTGGTTTCGGTGAGATTGGAAATACCGAGGGCTGCTGCATCATTGGCATAAATGGGTGCAAAGGGTGTGGAGGAACTTATGGCCGACTGCTTCACATCCTTGTCATCGTTGTCCTGGATAAAGCCGATCACACTCAGTTCATCAATATCGTAAACGTTTTCGAGTTTCCAACCGTAAATAAAGGTTTGGTATTCTCCGTCCTGCCACTCTTCCATAATTCCAACGCCGCTTTTCTGAGGCAGGATTTTTTTCATCACATCATAAAAATTCTTTTCTCCGTTGCTTCCGGGTGGCGAGGTAAACGAAATGTGTTTTTCAACAATCACCGCATACGCCCTCATATTATCCTCGCTGATATCCTGTGCAGCCCTGATACGGGTTACTACAAAAATGGAATCCTCACCGGGAGACAAATAATGATACATATCCAGCTCAAAAGGAGCCGGAATATTGTAATACTGATCAATGAGCGACTGGGAAAACGAAGACGGGCTGTTCACATAGGTTCCCTCCATCACGCCGGTAGGTACGCCGCTAATGCCGTAGTAGGTTATCCGGTAGCCGTTATCCACGGGATTATGGCTGTACATCGGGTCGGTACCAGGCCAGGAAGCATGGTATTTTATCACCGCCACCTTTTCGGCATTCTGTTGCAAAAGGGCATCAAAAGCCGGGTTCTGGGCCGCACAAGGGCCGCACGATGCATTGGTAGCTTCCTCTACCAGCACCCTGCGCTGGGTCTGGGCAAAGGAAACCTGCACAATAAGTACAAAAAGACTGATGAGTAAAAGTTGTTTTTTCATTGAGTGAAGTTTTCATTTGATATTTAAAAATTTAAGTAGGCAAATATATAAATTTGAAAGCGAACAGAGGTTAATTCCGCACAGAGATTCAATTTTTTAGTAGTTTTTTAACAGAATTCCTATCCGGCAGGTATGGTGCAGGCTATTAGTACATCCAAAATCAGAAGCTTTTACCTGAAAACCTTACAAACAAGGTGGAAATGTGCTTTTGCTGTTTTTTATCTGGGAATTAACGTATCTTTGCTCTTATCGAACAAAGGGGGATTTTCAGCGGGAATGAAATCAATGAATTATGATCTGAATATTGGCTTTCCCTTCAGCGCAGTTGTCTGAAAAATTTGCCAAGAAATTAATTACTGTATTTTTGCAGCGTTTTTCCCGAAAGGAAGCAAGCGAAAAGACTATTCGAAAATAAAAAGATATGTCAATTAAATCTAAATCATCTGATCTGCGGCGCAGGATGCGTGATGCGCTGAAAGGTGGCGGCACTCAGGCCATTGAGAAACAAAAGGCCACCGGCAAGTTAACTGCCCGCGAGCGTATCATTTCCCTGCTTGATCCCAAGTCGTTTCACGAATACGACCTTTTTGTGGAACATGCCGGAAAGGATTTCGACATGGACAAGAAATACCTGCCGGGTGACGGTGTAATTACCGGAACCGGCACCATCAGCGGACATCCGGTGTGCATTTACGCACAGGATTTTACCGTAGCCGGCGGTTCGCTGGGATACATGCACGCAAAGAAGATCACCAAGATTATGGATCATGCCATGAAACTGAAGGTGCCATTGATCGGGATCAACGATTCCGGCGGCGCCCGCATTCAGGAAGGGGTAAACTCCCTGGCAGGCTATGGTGAAATTTTCTACCGCAATACGCAGGCTTCAGGTGTGATCCCGCAAATATCCGTGATCCTCGGCCCCTGCGCCGGTGGTGCCGTTTACTCTCCCGCACTTACGGATTTTGTTTTCGTGGTGGACAAAATTTCCAAAATGTTCATCACCGGCCCGGAGGTTATCAAAACCGTACTGGGCGAAGAGATCAGCATGGAAGAACTTGGTGGTGCGCGCGTACATGCCGAAATTACCGGAAATGCCCACTTCTTTTCGGAAAGCGAACAGGAGTGTTTTGCACAGATCAAGGAACTGGTTAGCTATATTCCGTGGAACAACGTGAAGAAAGCCGATCCATTCCCGAAGAAAAATCCCAAGTCGCGAAAATACAAGATCGACGATATTATTCCCGCCGATCCCAAGCAGCCTTACGATGTGCGTGATGTAATAAAGGCCATTGTGGACGATTCGGAATTTTTTGAAATCCAGGAGTTTTTTGCGTCGAATATCGTGATCGGGTTTGCCCGCATCGAAGGACAGACAGTAGGATTCGTAGCCAATCAGCCCATGGTGCTGGCAGGCGTGCTCGATGTGGATTCGTCGGATAAGGCGGCCCGTTTTATCCGCTACTGCGATTCGTTCAACATCCCGCTCTGCAC
>JBKHBQ010000116.1:0-11684 GCA_046542305.1 Bacteroidales bacterium | reverse complement strand
AAATCAAACAGGATGTAAACCTGAAGAAAATCCCCGTAGTCATCCTGAGCACATCCGAAAATGAAACGGATATCATCGGATCTTATGACAATCATGCAAACTGCTACATCACCAAACCCATCGATTTCGACAATTTTATTAATGTAATCAGGCAATTGCAAAATTTCTGGGTGACGATTGTAAAGCTGCCACAACAGAGATAAAATAAACTGCGGATATGACGCAAAAGGTCGTAAATATTTTTCTTATCGAAGATAATCCCGGCGACATCAGGTTGTTCAGGGAAGTCCTATCTGAATCCACCGAATGGGAATTCCGGTTATCAGTGGCGAAAAACCTGACCGATGCCAAAGCAAACTTTTCCGCAGCAGATACAGATATTATTGTTTGCGACCTGGGTCTGCCCGAAAGCAGCGGATTGGACACCCTGCTGGAGGTAAAGCAACTGAATGAACATTTGCCGGTTGTAATACTCACCAGCAACAATGACCCGGAACTTGGCCGGAAGGCAGTAAAATTCGGCGCTCAGGACTATCTGATAAAAGATGAGCTGAACTCCTATTTGCTTGAAAAAGCGCTGATCTACAGCATCGAAAGAAAAAATCTGCTTGAGGAGATGCAGGAAAAAGAGGAGCGGTTCAGGCGAATATTCGAGGACTCCACGCTCGGAAAATACCAGACCACTGTCGAGGGGCAGATCATCGAGATCAACCGCGCTTATGCCCGGATGTTTGGGTATGATGATGTGGATGAATTAAAGAAAAGCATCAAAAACTCTACGCATGCAATCTGGCACAACCCTTCGGAACGCGACCGGCTGATCAGCGGGTTGTCAAAAGCAGGGCAGCAGTATCACCACGGCGAATACAAACTCAGACGCAGTGACGGCACCTGGTTTTTTGGATTTGTTCATGTGCGCAAGGTGGATTATAAACACAAGCCCGGCTTTTTCCTGGAAGGATATATCGATGACATTACCGACAGGGTGAAAGCTGAAGAGGAATTGAAAAAGCACCTGAGTTTCCTTCAGGATCTGATCGATAACATTCCAAATCCGGTTTATTTCAAAGATAAAAACTTACGATTCACCGGCTGCAATAAGGCGTTTGCCGATCACCTCGGATTGTCGCAAAAAGACATCATCGGAAAAACCACCGCGGATATCGCCCCTGCCGAACTGGCACGGCAATATGCAATTGCCGACAAAAAACTCCTCCAGGAACAGCAGCGGCAGGTTCTCGAAGGGAAGGTGCCATATGCCGATCAAAGCCTTCATGATGTGATTTTCTACAAAAATGTTGTCCTGGATAAAAATGACAACGTAACCGGTATTATCGGCTTGATGCTCGACATTACCGAAAAAAAGGAGGCCATCGAAAAATTGAGGATCGAATCGGAACTGAACAAAGGCATGGCCGAACTTTCCAAACAATTGCTGCAACCGGGAATTTCCATCAGCGAGGTCTCGCAAAAAGTGCTGGAGTACGGCAAGCAAATTACCGGCGCCGAACATGGATATGCGGGAACCATCGACCCGGAGAATGACGACCTTATCGTTCATACCTTCACAGAAATGATCCGGGATTCATGTAGTGTGAATAAAAACGGCATCCGCTTCCCGAAGCAGGAAAATGCATATCAGAAACTCTGGGGCCATTCGCTCAATACACAGGAAGCTTTTTATACCAATGATCCGCAATCGCATCCGCAGTCGGGCGGATTCCCTGACGGGCATCTCAGGCTGAAAAATTTCCTTTCGGTGCCTGCAATCGTCAATGGCGAACTGGTGGGACAGGTTGCTTTCGCCAACAGTCCCAACGGGTTCAACGACGACATCCTGGAAAAGGCCGTAAAGCTCACCAGCAGTTTCGGACTGGCCATTCTAAAGCATAAATTTACCGAAGAACTCATAGAAGCCAAAAAACGCGCCGAAGCCCACGACAAGCTAAAATCGGCATTTCTGGCCAACATGTCGCACGAAATCCGCACGCCCCTCAATGCCATTGTAGGTTTTTCGCAGATGATCGGTGAAGAAGGCATCCCCTACGATGAAATGGACGGATACAAGGAAGCCATCGTAAGCAATTCCGATCTTCTGCTAAAGCTTATCAACGACATCATCGAAATGGCCATGATTGATGCCGGTGAGGTGGAATTGAAAATGCAAAAGCACTACATCAGCAATCTGGCGCACCACGTGTATTCCGAATGGCGAAGCAGGGACGAATATTACCTGAAGGAAAACCAGGTGGGCTTTCATCTGATCACCAGCGAAGATCTGTCAGATAAATGGATCAGCACAGATAGCCTGCGGTTCAACCAGATTATGAGCAAACTCCTGGAAAATGCCTTCCGGTATACGCAGAAGGGCAGGATTGAAATAGGCTATCGCATGTTCGGGAAAGATGCTGTGGAATTTTTTGTGAAAGACACCGGCCCGGGCATTCCACCGGAACACCTGAGCACGATCTTCGACCGGTTCAGGCAGGTGGACGAACTCACGGTAAGGCCGTTCCCCGGCACCGGGCTGGGCCTCGCCATTACCAAAAAGCTGGTGGAAATGATGAACGGACGTATTGAGGTAGAATCGACCATCGGAGCAGGAACCAGGTTCAGAGTATTTTTTCCGTTGTCAGGAACTGCGGAATTACCACAGCCGGTTCAACGAAAACAACCGGATAACTGGAGCGCGTTGAAAGTGCTGGTGGTAGAAGATATTGATTCGAACCTGGAGCTGCTCGAAGCCATCCTCTCGAGCAGAAAAGCCAAAATGATTCCGGCCGTCACCGGCATGGAAGCCATTGACAAACTGAAGCAAAATCCCGACATCAACCTTATCCTGATGGATATTAAACTTCCGGAAATGGATGGCTATCAGGCAATACGCGAAATAAGAAAATTTAACCACACCACTCCCATCATCGTACAAACCGCCTTTTCCGATGATGAAGCCAGAAAAAAAGCTTTTGAAGCCGGCTGCAACGATTTCCTTACCAAACCCATTACCCGCAGGCTTCTTGCCAAATCCGTAGAAAAGATCCTGAAATGATTCGATTCCGGCCAACTAAGCTGTAGCAACCAACCCGAAACTCGGTGTTCTTGTGGATCAGCAGCAAAAAAACCTCCTTCTGGGTTGCTGATAAGATTGTTCAGAAAAAAAATCCTGACTGAAAAACATCCGGCTTGTGAAGATGTTTTACCTTTATGTATTTTCACCGAATCGGATTTTTAACGAAAAGATAAAACACAAAAATTTTTCTGCTATGCCGTTTTTTAAAATGCAATCCAACGAAACTTTCCTGAATCCGGATGAAATCCTCGAAAAAGCCTCACGTCTGATTGCAGAGGTATTGGAAAAACCGGAAAAATATGTCATGGTCGAAATGCGCGAAAATTCCCGCATGCTTTTTGGCGGCAATAAAGATCCGTTGTTTTACTGCGAACTGAAGAGCATCGGCCTGCCAAAAGACAGGACTAAAGAAATTTCCAAAAAGATCACTGAGTTTATTTCCAACGAAACCGGCGTAAGCCCCGAGCGGATCTACATCGAATTTTCCGACGCCGAACGCCCGATGTGGGGCTGGAACGGCGGTACCTTTTAGAATAGGCGGGATTTCTACAGCAAAACCATAAAACTGGTTCCGGCACCCTGCCGGGACGAAACCAGCAGTTTACCCCGGTGCATCCTGATGATCTCGCGCGAAATGCTCAGCCCGAGGCCCGATCCGTCCTTGCGGGTGCTGAAAAACACAAAACTTTTGGCGCCGGTGCAGGGCGCATCGTATGGATGCTGGGTACAGATTTTACGAAGATGGTGATCCCGGGCAACCTGATCTCCTGGCCTGCAGCGTGGCTGATCATGCAGCGCTGGCTCGACAATTTCGCCTACAAAAATCCCCAGCAACCGTGGATATTCCTTCTCAGTGTTTTGCTGTTGCTGATAATTGCTGCAGCAACCGTAGCGTGACGGGCTATGAAAGCTTCCGCGCAGAATCCAGTGGATTCCATACGGTTTGAGTGATCCTTACGCCCGGGTTGATTTTTAAGCTCAGCACGCAAAAAACTGAATATTTTTTGTATTTTTAAGCTTGAAATTCAATATGCTGAGCTATGTCAAATTTTCTCATCGAATATTTCACGCGCAGGTACCAGGAGCCTGAAAAACTTCCTGCCACCACTGGGCCGTTGCTTACCATCTCCAGAGAATTCGGTTGCAAGGCAAAATATATCGCAGGAATGCTGGTAGAGCGGCTGAACACTTACCATCAGCCTATCGGGGCAAAGCGGCCCTGGGAGCTTATCAGCAAGGAAATCATGGAAATGTCGGCCAAAGAACTGCAAATTCATCCAAAGCATATTGAACATATCTTTAAAAACGAAAAACGCAGTTCGATCGATGAATTCCTGCTGTCGATTTCCTCGAACCAATACCAGAGCGACTGGAAGATACGTGAAGTGATCAGGAAGGTGATACGCTCGCTGGCCCATACCGGAAAATATGTGATAGTGGGCCGCGCCGGGGCACAGATTGCACGCGACCTGCAAAACTCCCTGCACATACGGCTGGTGGCACCCGTGTCGTGGCGCATCGAGCAGGTAATGGAAACGTATGAAATACCCCGGAAAGATGCAGCCAAGCGTGTAAAGGAAATGGATTTGAACAGAAATCGGCTCCTGAAAGCTTTTTCGAAAGATGCTGAATGCGATTACTGCTATGATGTGTTTTTCAATATGAAGTACCTCACCTATCATCAGGTCATTTCCGATATCATCCACCTGATGCAGCTTAAGAAACTGATTTAGCACGCGAGTGGGCCTAAAGGGCTGTCGGGGCTGTGAATTGTTGTCGTGGTTATCATGTTGTCATTGTTGTCGTGGTTGTCGTGGTTGGCATTGTTGTCTTGGTTATCATTGTTGTCGTGGTTGTCATTGTTTGCCTGGCGAAGCGCACAACCATCACAACGCGAAGCGCAAAACAACGCGAAGCGCACAACCATCACAACGCGAAGCACACAACAATCACAACGCGAAGCGCATAACAATCACAACGCGAAGCGCAAAACAATTACAACGAACGCCCGATCAGGTCATCAACAAAAAGACGCCTCACATCCCGGCATATTTCATCTTCATATCCGCAAACGGCGAGCTTATGGCTGCGGTCGAGGGTAAACTGCTGCAGGTACACATTCACCCTGCGGTTTTCCTCATACAGTCCTATCCCGTGATCTTCGTGCCTGACGGTAAAGGAATTCAACGCCCTGGTAAGGCCGGTACCGATGGCTTTCAAATAACTTTCCTTACAGGTCCACAGTTCGAAAAAAAGATCGGTTTGCCTGCTTAGCGGCAACCGCGTCAATGCTGCTACCTCCTCTTCGGAAAAGAAGCGGCGGGCCACGCCGGAATTCATCTTTCTCACCTTTTCAACATCTACCCCTACCGGCTGCTCCGAGAATGCCGCCACCACCCAGTCGCCCGAGTGGGAAATATTAAAATGCAGGGTATCCAGATCGAGCAGCAAGGGCTTGTTCTTTTCGGAATAATAAAAATGAATATCGTGTGAATTCAATTTCAGTTTGCTTGCCGTTACCGAACGCACCAGCATTTCGCCAATCATCTTGCGCTGCTGATCGACAGGGCTTTTATAACGGTTAATTTTTTCGCGCGAAGCTTCGGGAAGATATTCCAGAATCAGGTTTTTTATTTCCAGAAAGCGATTGCTGTCCATGAGCCTGCAGCCATAAATCTCGATCATAACGCCTTGTTTTTTACTTGTTAAACCTGCAACAGGAAATAAAACTTCTTACCGTAGCAAATATTTTAGCTTTTAATAATTAATTCATCTGAAAACCGTTCATAACATTTTCCGGGTGATCCGGCATCACAGCATGATCTGTTATTAACAAAATCACTGTGAAAAAGTAAGACGATTTCATTCTTTAATTTTTCTATATTTTTGGCGCAGAAAAAGGACAAACAGGAATTTGGGTTTATGCAGAATTTCAGGGTAATTTTTTTGATTCTGATTTCAGTCCTGCTGAGTTGTAATGCTAACAAGTCTAATCCCCAGCAGGCATTCATCGCAATGCCTCCGGTCATCAAACCGGTCCCTCCGCTTCCGGGCGAGGTGATTCACGATCTCGACTCAATCTTCGACAGGATTCTCGGCAACTACCGTTTCAACGGCAATGTACTGGTGGCATTGAAAGGCTATCCGATATTCGAATATTCTAAGGGGTATGCCGATCTCTATAAAAAAGACAGTTTGCACATCAATACTCCTTTCCAACTGGCTTCGGTCAGCAAGGGGTTTACAGCCATGGCCGTGCTGATACTGAAAGAACGCGGAATGATCGATCTGGACGATACCCTGCAGCAGCATATTCCTGAGTTTCCCTTCGAACAGATCACCATCAAACAAATTCTGCAACATACTTCAGGCCTGCAGAATTACATGTATTATGTGGATCATTACTGGGATGACGAAAAACACATCACCAATGAGGATGTGCTGAAACTGATGAATCAAAATTCCCCGTCGCTCAATTTCATGCCCGGAAGGAGGCATTATTACAACAATACCGGTTATGCCATGCTGGCTCTGCTGGTGGAGCGCGTGTCGGGGATGCCTTTTCATGAGTTTCTGCGGAAAAACATTTTCGACCCGCTGGATATGGACCACAGCTTTGCCTGGAACCTCAAAAACATCAATACCGCCAACAATATAGCAACAGGATTTACCCGACGGGGCTGGCACTACCGCAAATTCAACCACGACCCGCTGGACGAGGTGCTGGGCGACAAAAGCATTTACAGCACCGTGGAAGACCTGCTGAAATGGGATCAGGCACTGTATAGCAATGTGTTGATAAGCGATTCGTTGCGCGAGGAGGCCTTTACAAAAACCCGAATCGGAAAGCGCCGCGAATACAACTATGGCTATGGATGGCGCCTGAAGGAAGTGAACCAAAAAAAGGTGATATACCACCATGGCCTCTGGAACGGCTTCACATCGAGCCTTAGCCGCTATATCGATGACGAGGTCACCATTATTCTGCTCAACAACACCAATGCACCTGCAGCGTCCATTGTAAAGCAGCTTTACACTGCTATAAGCCGCGAACTCGATAGTTATAACAACGAATTGGCCATTGCTGAAAAATAACATGCAGGTTTATTGGTCTGATCCAAAGATTTTTTTTCTATTTTTGTAGCAATAACTATTGAATTCAGTTCATAACAATACAATAATTTAAATCGTCATGACCGAAAATATGAACAACCTGGTGTTGGTTCCCACCGATTTCACCGCAGTGGGAGACAATGCTATCAATCAGGCAGCCGAAGCAGCAAAATTCCTGAGTTACAAAGTGGTGATTTTGCACGTGATCGATAAGACCACGAAAGCCCAGCTCAGAAAGGACAGCCTTGAAGCTGAAGCCGTTCAGGAAAAGCTCGATGCACTGGCAGAAGATGTAAAATCCAAGTTTGGAATAGAAGCTGAAGGCATAGCCCGTGAAGGCAGCATTTTTACTACGATAAGTGAAGTGGCCAAGGAAATCGGCGCCAATCTGCTTTACCTGGGCACCCATGGCAAGGTGGGGATGCAGCACATTACGGGAAGTTATGCCCTGAAGGTGGTTACCAGTTCGCCGGCCCCGGTAATTGTTGTTCAGAAGAGATCGTTCGATGAAGGTTATCGCCACATTGTACTGCCCATCACCAGCGATTCGGGTCCATGGGAAAAAACCAAATGGGCCGCACATATTGCCAAGCAGTTCAAGTCGGAAATCCACATCTATCAGATGAGCGGCGAAGCCATCGACGAAGCCGTAGAGCAGATCACGGCATTTTTTACAAAGAACGAAATCAGCTATACCATCCGCGTAGCCAACAAAAATACCAACTTCGCCAAGCAGGTAGTGGATTATGCCACATCCAACAATGCAGACCTGATCATGATCATGACCGACCCCGACCAAAGCTTCAAACGTTTTATCCTCGGTTCATGGGACGAACAGATCATTTTCAACAGCTCACAAATCCCGGTGATGTGTATCAATCCCAGGAAACTGAACTGGCAAAAAATCGTTTCGTACTAAGCCATTAAAGGCGCATTAGATAAGGTATTCAGAGCCGGTTCTACCGGCTCTTTTCCGTTTTTTATGAGGTTGGTCTGAACGATTTCTGCTGATTTTGTTTATTATGTACAGACTTTTTTGAAACTAAGCACATGGACTACGAAGGAGTTAAAAGCTTTATCATCGATAAATTGTCACGGGAACTCGACCCCAGGCTTTTCTACCATGATCTTAACCATACCATCGATGTATTGCAGTCGGTAGAGCGGCTTGCCAGCCTGGAAAAAATCTCCCCCGAAGAAACCCTTCTCATCAAAACTGCTTCCCTTTTCCATGACAGCGGCATGCTGAAAACCTATGTAGGTCACGAAGAAGCCTCCTGCGAAATAGCAAACGAAATCCTTCCCGGCTACGGATATAGCCCCCGGTCCATCGAAAGCATCAACCGCATGATACTCACCACCAAACTGCCGCAAAGTGCAAAGGACAAACTCGAACAGATCATCTGCGATGCCGACCTCGATTACCTGGGCCGTGAAGATTTTTACATGATCTCCCACCGCCTGAAACTCGAATGGAACCTCTTCAACATCAAACCCACCACCCTCAAGGAATGGTACGGTTTACAGATCGAATTCCTGAAAAAACATAATTATTTCACCATCTCGGCCATTGAAACCCGCGAAGATGGTAAACTGAAAAACCTGCAGGAAATCATGGAAATCATGAATGGTGCCGGGTTTTAATATCCTTCAATTATACTTCATTATTTGCTGATCATGAATTGCTGCTACCGCGATTGCAGGCAAATCGTTATTTTTGGGAGCAGATTTGATGATAAAAAAACATTATCGCGATGGATATACACGAAGCCAGAAAAAAGATAGAAAGCCTCGAAAAAGAGCTTCACGAGCACAATTATAAATACTACGTCCTCTCGGCACCCAGCATTTCCGACTACGAATTCGATATGAAGCTTAAGGAACTGGAGCAACTCGAAGCTGCCTATCCCGATCTGGCTTCGCCGGATTCGCCTACCAAGCGTGTAGGCGGCGAAGTGACGAAGGATTTCAGGCAGGTGAAGCACGAATATCCGATGCTTTCGCTTTCCAACACCTATTCGCAGGAGGAGGTGCTGGATTTTCTCATCCGGATTAAAAAATCTATCGATGATGAAGTGGAATATGTTTGTGAACTGAAATACGACGGTGTGGCTGTAGGTCTGCGTTACGAAAGCGGACGGCTGGCACTTGCCGTAACCCGCGGCGACGGCGAGCAGGGTGATGATGTAACCACAAATATCCGCACCATCAACAGCATTCCGCTGCGGCTGCGGGGCGACGGTTTTCCAGAAAAATTCGAGATCCGCGGCGAGGTGATGATGCCCCGTAGTGCCTTTAACGAACTGAACCGCGCCAGGGTCGAAAGGGGCGAAATGGCGTTTGCCAACCCACGCAATGCCGCCTCCGGGAGCCTGAAAATGCAGGATTCGGCCATGGTGGCCCGACGAAAGCTCGATTGTTTCCTGTATTTTGTGCTGGGCGAAAACCTTCCGCACGACAACCACTACGACAACATGACCGCCGCACGGAAATGGGGGCTGAAAGTTCCCAACTTCGTGGCCAAATGCAAAACAATCGACGAAATTTTTGAATTCATCAACTACTGGGCAACCGAACGGGCCAACCTGGATTTCGACATCGACGGGGTAGTGATCAAAGTGAACAGGTACAAGCAGCAGCAAAAGCTTGGCTTCACCGCCAAATCGCCCCGCTGGGCCATTGCCTATAAATTTAAGGCCGAACAGGCGGCCACACCGCTGCTGTCAATCGATTACCAGGTAGGCCGCACCGGCGCCGTCACTCCTGTGGCAAATCTCGCGCCGGTGCAACTGGCGGGCACCACCGTCAAGCGAGCTTCGCTACACAATGCCGACATCATGGCTAAACTGGATGTACGCATCGGGGATATCGTTTTTGTGGAAAAAGGCGGCGACATCATTCCAAAGATCGTGGGTGTTGATTTCGATAAGCGCGACCCTGAACTAAAACGGGTAACATTTACCGGAACCTGCCCCGAATGCAGAACCGGACTGATCAGGAAGGAAGGTGAAGCGGCACACTATTGCCCCAACGAAAACGGCTGCCCGCCCCAGATCAAGGGTAAGCTCGAACATTTTATCAGCCGCCGTGCCATGAACATCGACAGCCTGGGCGAAGGAAAAATCGAATTGCTCTACGACAAGGGCCTCATCGAAAATGCAGCCGACCTGTATGAGCTGAAACCCGGCGACCTGCTCGGCCTCGAAAAGGTGTATCCCGCCGGGGACGGTAAGAAAGAACGAAAAGTCAGCTTCCGTGAAAAAACCGTCGAAAAAATCCTGAACGGCATCGAAGCTTCCAAAAAGGCTCCGTTTCCGCGCGTGCTGTATGCACTGGGCATTCGATATGTGGGTGAAACTGTGGCTAAAAAACTGGCTGAACATTTCAGAAACATCGAAAACCTGCGCAATGCCGATTTTCAGACACTGGTGGACGTGCATGAGATCGGCGAAAGGATCGCGGCAAGCATCCAGGAATATTTTGCCCGCGAAAGCAACAACATCATCGTGAACAGGCTCATCGATCACGGCCTGCAATTCGAACTGGAAGAAACCGCCGCCAAAAATGGAAATCTCGACGGGCTGACTTTTGTGGTGAGCGGAACCTTCGAAAACTATTCTCGCGACAGCATTAAGGAGGTCATCGAAGAAAACGGCGGCAAAAATGTGAGCGCTGTTTCCGGCAACACCGATTACCTGGTGGCTGGCGAAAAAATGGGCCCCGCCAAACGGCAGAAAGCTGAAAAGCTTGGCGTAAAAATCATTTCCGAAGCGGAGTTCAGGGAGATGATCGGGGAAGGTGGTTGATCGGTGTCGGTTATCCCTGCCTGCGCAACGCAGTCAGGCAGGGTTCCTTGTTAAGCCCTATCTGTTAATGACTTTTTTTGAAAAATGGCTTCATGTTGGGTGGGCAAACCTGACAGGTTTTCGCGAGGGGCATTTACCATCAACTTCTTCCACCATTAACTTTTTCCCATACAGCTTCTTCACTTAAAGATCACCTCATCGATCAAATCCGCGCCGGCTTCCTTATTGAGAGCTTTTTTTATTTTCTCGCGGGCATAGGTGAGTTCGTTGCGCAGGGCGGCTGAGTCTACCTCCACGAAAAGCTTACGGTTTTTGATGTTCATCCTCACGGTGTGCTTCGCAATCATGCTGCCCACGATCTTTTCCCAGGAATTGATAAGGCTGGCTTCCTTCACTTTTCCTTCGATCCGGTATGCCTGCAGGAAATGCCTGATGGCATCACCCAGGGTTTGTTCGTTCGATTTTTTATTGCTCATGATTGATGTGGTTTTTTACTTCGGTGGCAACGCCATTGCTGATATGATAGATTTTATGCCCGGCGCCGGTTTTTTCGAGCAGGTGCTCGATGCGGTCGCGCTGGGTGTCGGTGATAAAAACCTGCCCGAAAGTGTCTTCGCTGGCCAGTTGAATGATCTGCTCCACGCGCTTGTCGTCGAGTTTGTCGAAGATGTCGTCGAGCAGCATCACAGGCCTGA
>JBKHBQ010000115.1:0-11745 GCA_046542305.1 Bacteroidales bacterium | reverse complement strand
GGGGTTATCCGGTTGAATTCCCAGTCTGTTGTGAACACCGATCCGGTGAACGTCGGGGGCTGGTTTATGTTGGATGATACGGAAGATCTCTCCAGGTGGCAGATTCCCGGGGATGACCCGACGCTGACCACCATCGCTCCCGGCGGATTTTTGCTGCTATGGGCAGACGAACAGCCCGGGCAGGGTACACTGCACCTGAATTTCAGGCTGAGCAGCAGCAACGAAGCCATCACCCTTTCGGGGAATGGCACCGAACCGGTAGACCAGGTTACTTACGGGCCTTCAGGACAGGTCGCCTCGCCCCCTGCCGACTCTTCAGGCGGAAGGAAAAGCGACGGATCACCCGAGTGGATTATTTTCAAAAATCCTTCGCCGGGAACTCCCAATGTTTTCATCCCGCCGGTAACCGGACAGATACTCATCAACGAATTCATGGCCAGCAACGACACCTTTGTGGCCGATGAATACGGCGAATACGACGACTGGATCGAACTGTACAATTCAAGCCTTGAGCCCGTAGATGTAGGCGGCTGGTATATAACGGACGACCTTGCGGAAATCCGTAAATGGCAGATTCCCGACAATGAGCCCGGGACCACCACCATTCCTCCCGGTGGATTCCTGCTGCTTTGGGCCGACGAACAGACGGATCAGGGCGTCTTGCACCTCGACATCAAGCTGAACGGCAATGGCGAATCAATCGGCATTTCGCAGGACGGCGTGCAGTTTGTCGATGCACTGGAATACGGTCCGGGTGGAATTATAGAAGCACCGCCAACCGATCATTCGGCAGGGCGCGAGGAAGATGCCGGCGACCTGTGGATGATCTTCGAGCCGGGCACATCCAGGCCACCGACACCGGGCACTACCAACGACGGCGGCAAATAAAACGGCAGGTATATCTACAACTGATGATAAATATCCACAACAATGGCAAACGAAACAGCAGAAAAACCAAGATATGAATTCAGGACCTTCGGGCAGAATTTCGGCGCGGTGATTCAAAAAATGAAAAGCCTGACGGAACCTGTGCCTGAGAAATTTCGCAGTCGCCGGTCGCAGGAGGTTTACATCATCTCTTCCATAACCTCGGATTATAATGTGAAAATCCGTGATCAGAAACTGGATATTAAAAAACTGATCGGCCAACGGGATGGCTTCGAGCAATGGAAACCTTTGGCCAAAGCGGAATTCCCGCTAAGCCAGGATTTTCTTGCCGGTGAGTTGTTTCCGGCCCTTCAGGTGGAAATTCCGGATCTCATCGAGCTATCATACTCGCTGAATTCTCTGCTGAAAATGGTGCAGATGCACCCTGAACTGTTAAAGGTCCGGGTAAAAAAGCACCGGTTCGGATTTATGGTAAACGGTACCATTTGCGAATATGCCGACGTGCTGGTTAATGGTGCGCTGGTGGGTACGGTGAGCACCGAATCGGAAGACATCAACAAGCTGAAGGAAACCGTGCGAGATTTAGAAATGATCACCTTTGAAAACATCAACTACCTCCGGGCCATCAAAAGAATCTGCGGAATGGATGATCATGCACTTGCCAATGAAGAATTCCCCGATCGTGTGTGATTTTTCTTTTGGGCTGAATTTTGCTGTAATATCAGTTAACTAACCATATTTATTCACCATTAAAAATGAAGTGATATGTTTGAATTACCAAAATTACCTTACGATTACGATGCACTGGAGCCGCATATTTCCAGAAAAACGCTCGAATTCCATCACGACAAGCACCATGCTGCCTATGTGGAAAAAACCAATAAACTTGCTAAGGGAACCAAGTTTGAAGAAGCCGACCTGAAAACCATCATTAAACTGGCCGACGGCGGACTATTCAACAATGGTGCACAGGTGTGGAACCACACCTTCTTCTTTGAGCAGTTTTCACCTGATCCGAAAACAAAACCGGAAGGCAAACTGATGGAAGCCATCGAAAAGGCTTTCGACAGCTACGAGAATTTCAGGGAAAAATTTGATGAAGCGGCAACCACGCTCTTCGGCTCGGGATGGGCATGGCTGGTTAAAAATCCTGACGGTATTCTCGAAATAGTACAAACTTCAAATGCGGGCAATCCCATCCACGAAGGCAATACACCACTGGTCACCTGCGATGTGTGGGAACATGCCTATTACCTCGACGTGCAGAACAAGCGTCCGGATTACATCGAAAACTTCTGGAAAGTTCTCGACTGGAAGGTAGTAGAACAGCGGTTTGAAGTTTAATCCAAAGCTGACAATCAAAAGAAAATCTTTGGGAGAAATGGTTTACAGGCGTGGCACCGCGATGATGCCGCGCCTTTTTAGTTTAGCGGTTCGGCGCATCTATATCCTTTACAAACTGCACCAGGATGCCGGCCAGGATCATCGAAAATCCGCCCAGCATAATGGTATAAATGGCTTCGCCATGAAAAAGTTCCTTCGTAAAGAAACCGAGAATGGTTGCTGCCAGGATTTGCGGAATAACGATAAAGAAATTGAAAATCCCCATGTAAATCCCCATTTTTTTCATGGGCAGGGCACCTGCAAGAATGGCATAGGGCATCGAAAGGATACTGGCCCATGCTACACCCACGCCCAGCATCGACACCAGCAGCCAGTTGGGATCCTTTATAAAATACAATGATATCAGCCCAAGCCCGCCAAGAAACAGCGAGATCATATGGGTTGTTTTGCGGCTGGTGGCCTTTGCCAGTCGCGGAAGCAGAAAAGCCACCACCGCAGCGAAGCCATTGTATACGGCAAACAGAATCCCTACCCAGTCGGCGCCGATGTTGTACAATTCGGATTCCACATCGATGGTACCATACACATGCATCGTAACGGCTGCGTTGGTATAGATCCACATCGAAAAAAGTGCAAACCATGAAAAGAATTGCACCACGGCCAGTTGTACCATGGTTTTTGGCATTTTGGTGAAATCGTCCATGATTTCCACCAGTGCATTTTTGGTCTGACCTCTTTTTTGCATGGTTCCGGCTACAAATTCGATCACCCCGAAAATGATCAACCCGATGGATAATACATACACTTCCTGTTCCCACTCCAGATAATACACCAGGATGGTAAGGATGGCGCCGATAAGTCCGGATAGCACTCCCCAGCGAACTTTTGCGGGACCTCCAATACTTTTGTCGGCAGCGGCGCTGTCGAGCATCTGTTCTTCGTTGGCTTCTATCAGTAGCTCCTCTTTATCTTCTTCAAAACTTTCGAGTTCTTCAGGTGAATACTCCTTCGTGCTGATCACTGTCCACAGCACCGCCAGGAAAAATACGGCCGCTCCGATATAGAACGACCATCGAACCGATGGTGGGATTTCACCTTCGGGAGCTACGTTGGGAATCCCCAGCCAGTTGGTCATCATCCATGGCAGCGCCGAAGCGATGACGGCACCGGTACCGATGAAAAAGCTTTGCATGGCAAACCCTTTGGTCCGCTGTTCGCTCGGCAGCATATCTCCTACAAACGCCCTGAAAGGTTCCATCGAAATGTTGATGGAGGCATCCATAATCCAGAGCATCCCCGCAGCCACCCACAGCACGGGCGAGTTGGGCATAAAGATCAGCGCCAGGGAGGCAAAAATGGCTCCCACCAGAAAATAAGGCCTGCGGCGTCCCAGCCGGTTCCAGGTATTGTCGCTCATATACCCGATAATGGGCTGCACCAGCAATCCCGTTACTGGGGCGGCGATCCATAGTATTGGGATATCCTCAACGTTTGCACCCAGGGTTTGGAAAATACGGCTCACATTGGCGTTTTGCAACGCAAAACCAAACTGAATACCGAGGAATCCAAAGCTCATGTTCCAGATTTGCCAGAAAGAAAGGCGTGGATGTTTTGCCATGAGAAAGCGTGTTTAATTTACTATTTCATTCGACAGGCAAATATACTTTATTTTCATCAGGCCGGGTTGGCTAAAAAATGTTCCTGTCGCAGGAATTCCATACTTTTGCAGCCGTAACCGGAAATGGTTCGAATCATTCTTAATCTGCGTGTAGATGTCGTTCAGGATTACACCGCTCAATCTGGTATTTGCCTTTTACCTGCTGCTGATGGCGCTGCTTACACCGTTGTGGCTGCTCACTGCGGTGCCTGTACGCATATTTGGCGGGGCCGACAGGACCGACCGCTATTTCGCCCGGCTGGCGCGATTCTATTCGCGGCACCTGTTTTTTGTGTTCAGGGTAAAGGTAGATATCCGTGGGCTGGAAAATGTTCCGGAGTCCGACAGGGTTTGCTTTATCAGCAATCATCAGGGGTTGGCGGATATTCCGCTCATTGTGGGTTATATCCCCAAGACGGTTGGTTTTATTGCAAAAAAGGAATTGGGCAACATCCCGGTGCTGAACATCTGGATGCGTGCACTGGGGTGTGTACTGATCGACAGGCAAAACCTCCGCAGCTCGGTGGGTACCATCGAAAGAGGCATCAGGCAAATCAAAAAAGGTCATCCGATGGTAATTTTTCCCGAGGGGACCCGCAGCCGGAAACACCAGATGCGGCCATTCAAACCGGGCAGCTTTAAGCTGGTTACCGGCGCTGACGCCTGGGCTGTGCCCGTATCTATCAGCGGAACCTATAAGCTGATTGAGGAAACCGGCGAACTCAATCCCACCCGTATCAGGCTTACCATTCATCCGGCCATTGATGTATCGCAATTGACGGAAGAGGAAAAAGAAACGCTTTACAAACGCGTGGAAAGCACCGTAAGATCGGGAATTTAGTTATTCCACACGCGTCCAGTAGGTGGTTCTGCCCAGCAGCGACACGCCAATATATCCCCGCACCTTGAGCTTATCCATGGATCTATCGGTGAACTCCATGTAGCAGCTATAGGTTTTTCCGCTTTTGGGATCATAAATATCGCCGTCCTCCCATTCGTCTTCGCCGTCAAACACAAAGCCGGTAAGCAGTTCCAGCCCCATCACGGGTCTTTTCTGCAGTTCCGGATCGGGATTTTCGTCGTCGAGTTTGGGTTTGCCGGTTTCTTCGTCCAGCGGCTCTTTCAGCCACACAATGTTGCCATAGTACTTTCCGTCGCGATTCTCGATTTTGATGTGGGCATCCCCGTCCTCGTTCAGCCATAACCCCGTTACATCATCCGCGTTAACCTGCGCCATAGCCGGCTGAGCAAAAAATCCCGCCATCAGCAACACCATCAGCAGGCCGATTGAACTGATCTCTGTTTTCATAGTTTTCCCTGATTTGATTTTATAATGATTGATGAATGATTCTGCATGCTCCTTTTCTATCCGTTTTAACCTTTTCTGCATTTCTCCGTTTTTAGCTATTTTACTTTTCCCCGTCTTCTTTTTCCGGTTTATCCTTCCTCTCCCGTGCTATCTTTTTACCCTTTCTCCAATGAACTTATGCTCACTCAACCTGCCAGTCTATCTCTGTTATTCCGTTTTCTTTCAGGTATTGATTGGTTTTGGAAAAATGCCTGTTCCCGAAAAATCCCCGGTTGGCCGAAAACGGTGAAGGGTGCGGCGATTTCAGCACCAGGTGCCTGGTAGTATCGATCAGTGCTTCCTTGGCAATGGCATAATTTCCCCAAAGCAGAAACACAAGATTTTTGCGCTGCTCCGACAGTTTTTGTATGGCGGCATTGGTAAAGGTTTCCCATCCGCGGTTCTGGTGCGATCCTGCCTGGTGTGCCCTCACGGTCAGGGTGGCATTCAGCAGCAGCACACCCTGGCCGGCCCAGCATTCCAGGCTTCCGTGCCTGGGTATCGGAAGGCCGAGGTCGCTGTGGAGTTCCTTAAAAATGTTTTGCAGCGAAGGCGGCTGCCTCACCCCATCGGGCACCGAAAAACAGAGGCCATGCGCCTGCCCGGGCCCGTGATAGGGATCCTGCCCGAGAATTACCACTTTCACCTTATGAAAAGGTGTATGATTAAACGCTGAGAAAATGAGCGATCCCGGAGGATAAATCGTGTGTCTGGATTTTTCCTCCACTAGAAAATCCCTGAGCTGTGCAAAATAGGACGCAGCAAACTGATCGTCGAGGGCTGCCCTCCAACTGTCCTCGATCACCGGTTTTACCTGAACCATTAGCAATCTTTTTTTGTTTCTGAATTTTGAGCAACTGGCAATATTATCTGTAAAAATCTGTTTATTAACAAAAATCAAAAATTCTACTTTTGCAGGCAAATCAAGCCTTTAACAAAACTGGTGCATAAAAGTATGAAAAAAGTATTAAAAGCCTCGATCGTAGTTGCAGTTGTTGTTCTGATGGCAGCAGCGATAAGCTCATGCAAATCAACGCAGGATTGTTCTTCGTTCGGTGAAGTAAAAAAATTTCAGAAGGAAGTCCGCAGATAATAGCTGCACCGAAGCAAACGACGGTGGCACCCACACACGACAAACATCGGCATTTATGCGGTATCTTATCTACATATCCCTGCTTGTGGCGGTGGTCTTCGCGCATCCGCGGATGATGGCCCAGCAGGAGAAAGATGTAGGCTTCGAAGAAATCGATACCATCCTCAACAAAGTTATCCTGCGCAAAGAGATCATGGGTGGAGCCATGCTTCACACCGCAGGCTGGGGGCTGCTTTTCAGAAAAGGTTACAATGTAAATGCCTTTACCAAGAACCTGTGGGAAGCAGAGCTAATGGGCGTAAAAGATCCCAAGGAGGTGCGGGTGAACTTTTATGGTGCCTATTACAGCAATGCCAACAGCTATATTTACGGAAAGCTCAACAAGGTGTATGTGTTCCATGGCGGCCTGGGGCAGCAGCGGCTGCTCAACAGCAAACCATACTGGGGAGGTGTTGAACTCAGGCTTACCTACTATGGCGGCATTTCCATCGGCATTGCCAAGCCCATGTATCTTTACATCATCAACCAGAATAATTTTGCGCTGATCGAATCGGAAAGATACAACCCCGACAAGCATTTTATCGAAGACATCTACGGCCGTGCGCCCTTTCTGGACGGCATCCAGCACACCAAATTCCACCCGGGTCTTTACCTCAAAGGCGGATTGAATTTCGAATTCGGACAATACAATACCTCCATTAAAGCGCTGGAAGTGGGCGTGATTGCCGATGGTTTTGCCATTCCCATTCCCATTATGGCTTTTAGGGACAAAAATTATTTCTTTCTGAATTTTTACCTCAACTTCACCTTCGGCAAGCGTTACAATAAGTTTTAAAACCCGCAGCTTGTTCCTGTTAATAAATTCTATAAAAGTAGTTGGCACACCGGAGGAATATGTTCTATCTTTGGTGCCTAAAAACGGTAATGAGAACACCGCACATAAAGGTATTTAACGCATTGTAAAAGAAGTATTTCACTTGAAGTACTTCTTTTTTTTGTACCTGCGTGTCGCTTCAGAAGGAAATTAATAAACACGATAAATCCATGAAAAATAGAAGTTTAATTTCAATCAACGATTTCTCTAAGGATGAGCAGATCAGGATTCTGGACATCGCGGAGGAATTCGAAAAAGATCCGATTCGTAACATCCTGCACAAGCATGTGGTGGCCACGCTGTTCTTTGAGCCGTCCACACGTACGCGGCTGAGCTTCGAAAGCGCTGCCTCGCGGTTGGGCGCCAAGGTGATCGGCTTCTCCTCATCGGCCTCTACGAGCGTATCGAAGGGTGAATCGCTCAAAGATACCATCCTTACGGTGAGTAATTATTCCGACATCATCGTGATGCGTCACCCGATCGACGGCAGCGCAAGGTACGCCAGCGAAGTGTCGCCCGTACCAATTATTAATGCCGGCGACGGGGCCAACCAGCACCCTACTCAAACCATGCTCGACCTGTATTCGATCCGCAAAACCCAGGGCACACTCGACAACCTGAACATTGCATTTGTTGGTGATCTGAAATACGGACGCACCGTGCATTCGCTTTCCATGGCGCTTACGCAGTACAACACTACTTTCCACCTGGTGTCGCCCGAAGAGCTGAAACTTCCCAGCTACGTAAAACGCCATATCAAGCAACGCAACCTCACCTATTATCAATACACCGACCTGACGGAGGCCATTCCAAAAGCAGATATCATTTATATGACCCGCATTCAGCGCGAACGGTTCTCCGATCCGATGGATTACGAAAAGGTGAAAAATGTGTACAACCTCCACAACGAGATGCTGAAAAACGCCAAAGACAATATGCGCGTGCTGCATCCGCTGCCCAGGGTGAAGGAGATCGCAGAAGACGTGGATTCAAATCCCAAGGCGTATTATTTCCAGCAGGCGCTCAACGGCGTTTATGTACGGCAGGCGCTGCTGGCCACTATTTTAGGTGCGCTGTAAGCAATTTTTTATTTAATCATCAGAATGAAAATCGTCATGGAAAATAAAGAACAAAGAAAAGAACTGAAAGTGTCGGCCATCGAAAACGGCACCGTCATCGATCATATTCCCGCAGCCAGCCTGTTTAAAGCCATCAAAATCCTAAACCTTGACAATACGGACGAACAGGTGCTCTTCGGTACCAATCTCGACAGCAAAAAGTACGGCAAGAAAGGGATCATCAAGGTAAGCAACAAATATTTTGAAAGCGACGAAATCAACAAAATCGCACTGGTAGCCCCCACGGCTTCGCTAATCGTGATCCGTGATTTTAAGGTGGTGGAGAAAACGGTGGTGGAAATTCCTGATTTTGTGGAAAAGATTGTTCGCTGTTTCAATCCGAACTGCATCACCAACCACGAAAATGTCCGCACCAGGTTTGATGTGATCAAGAACGAGGAAACGCTGAAACTACGCTGCCACTACTGCGAGAAAACCACTTCGCGCGAGAATATGGTTTTCCATTAACATCGAATATTCGCAGTGTTCGAAATGCATACAGATCCGTTGCATTTGGTAATGCGATTTCCGGATCATCCGGGATTTGCGCGAAATCAGGCCGGCGATCAGGAATTCTAAATTTTTGCCCGGAATAGCTGATTTCTGCATTCAGGCTGAATTCATCGAACCTGATCAGCAGATGCACATCTCCGCGCTTAACCAGTCCGGCGGCGGCAAGCAATTCCATAATCTCGTTAACGGCTACCTATACTTTTTAAATCATATCGATGGTGCGGATCATACGGCCGGAAATCTCACAACTCCTGTTAAAAATCTTTAAAAAGAATCTAATCGTAATTATAAAATCTTTTCCCAATCCTTAGTGTCAGGTTAAGATTCAGGAGATTCCTCGGAATGACAATGGTTTTGCGAATTTTTTAGGAAGGAGGTGTAGGGCGGCGGCTGCGCCGCCGCCCTACACCTCCACGTACAACTTAACTGACTGTTATTCCGTGTGTAGCGAGGTATCCGCTCTTAAAAAAACCAATATTTAATTCTTCTCCGGACACAACTGATCCCTTTATTGAATTCTTGAATATGTTTTACTTTTGGGCAAAAAGGAACATTATGCCACAAAAAAGTCAATTCAATGTCAGCGGCGATGATTTGCTGAAAAAGATCAGGGATTTGATCCATGAAGGCAACGTTAACCGCATCATCATCAAAAGCGAATCAGGAAAGACCTATATGGAGATTCCGGTCACGGTGGGGATCATCGGCACCATATTGGCTCCCATCCTTGCTGCAGTAGGAGCGCTGGCCGCGCTGGCCGCCCGTTTTAAGATCGAGGTGATCCGCAGAGATCCTGAAAATGAAAAAGAATAGTTCATCTCAAGGATCATCATATGTCAAAGGAAATCGAACGAAAATTTCTGGTTACGGGTGAATTCAAAAATAAAGCCGTACAGTCTTCTCGCATAATTCAGGGTTACCTGAACTCCGATCCGGAACGGGCTGTGCGCGTAAGGATCAGAGACAGCGAAGGCTACCTCACCATCAAGGGCATGTCAAACGAAAGTGGTACAAGCCGCTACGAATGGGAAAAGCAAATAGATGTGGAGGAAGCCAGAAAACTGCTCGAAATCTGCGAACCCGGCGTGATCGACAAAACGCGGTACATTGTGCCGTGGGTAAACCATACCTTTGAAGTGGATGAATTCTACGGCGAAAACGCGGGGCTGATCCTTGCCGAGGTAGAACTCAAGGATGAGCACGAAGATTTTGAAAAGCCCGACTGGGTAGGCAAGGAAGTTACAGGCGACAAGCGGTTTTACAATGTGATGCTAAAGAAGCATCCTTATGCGGAATGGGAGGAGAAGGAATAGATCTGCCTCAGGTACAGAAAACAGTTAAATACGGCATGTTTAGGTACCATAATGTGAAATTTCGGCAACTTTATTCCATTCTTACGATTTTCGGGTAAAACAGCGCCAGCACGTCCACCAAATCCTTCTGGGCTTCCATTACCTGATGGATATCCTTGTAAGCCATGGGCGATTCGTCGGTGGCTCCGCCAAGCAGTTCCACGCCTTCGGCTTTCAGGACTTTTTTCATGCTGCTTTGGGTAAACTTTTTTTTGGCCTGCCGGCGCGACACTAATCTGCCGGCCCCATGCGAAGCCGAATTGAGCGACTTTTCGTTTCCCTTTCCGGCCACGATAAATGCCGGAGAAACCATGTTGCCGGGAATGATTCCCGTATCGCCCTTTGCGGCAGGGGTAGCCCCCTTGCGGTGTATTACCAGCGATTCGTTGTCCGACAGTTTTTCGAGCCAGGCAAAGTTGTGGTGGTTTTCGATGATCTTCACCGGCTTTTCGCCGAGTGCTTTAGCCATTTTTTGATGAATGATCCGGTGATTGGCAGCCGAATAATCACCGGCCAGTGTCATAGCCTGCCAGTACTCCTGCCCTTCCTCCGAATCCAGGGTCAACCACGAAAGCTTGGCGCCTTCTCCGGAAAGGCCAAGCTTTTGCTGCGCAACCTTTGTGTAGTGTTTGGCAATTTCTGCACCGAAATTCCGTGAACCGGAGTGCGACAAAATGGCGAAATAATCTCCGGGTTCCAGCCCAAGTTCCGGGGTGAATTTGCGCACCTGTACATAGCCCATATCCACAAAGTGATTTCCGTGGCCCGAGGTACCGAGCTGTTTAAAAAACTGGGGCTGCAACGATTTCAGAAATCTGATCTCTCTGAATTCCCTGCGCTCCATCAGTTCGTGTTCGTGAATATCGCTGAACTCACCAAGCCCAAAGCGGCTGTTTTCAAGCAGGATATTCTTCAGTTTATCACGTTTGCCTTTCAATATTTTCGGCGATTCCCCAAAAACCGACAGGCACATTCTGCAGCCGATATCCATGCCAACGCCGTAGGGCATCACGGCATTCCAGGCAGCCACCACGCCACCGATCGGCAGCCCATAGCCAAGATGGGCATCAGGCATCAAAGCTCCTTTTACGCTCAAGGGCAGTTTCATGGCCGTATACATCTGATGAAGCGATTCTTCATCAATATGCTCCCTTCCGAAAATCTCAAAACCGACAGCCTTTTCTGCCAACTTCGGTTTCCTTGCAGGCTTAGGCTTTACAGGCTTATCCCGGAGCAGAAACTCGGCCAGTTCCCCGAAAGCATCGTCTTTTCTGTAGGCTTCCGGATCATGCAGCAGCTCCTCAAGACGGGCCAGGGCCACGGTTTTGTCCTCACGCGTGTAATGCCTGGCGCTCAGATTCACCGCCATTATCACAGCAGCGTCATCGGCATAGCCCAGCCGCCGTACTTCCTTTCCTCTGATCTTGAGCTTTTTCATTGATGCAAAGATACGAAAGTTGTGGAGGCTCCGCGATGCTCGGCCAAGCATCCGCTTCGCTGTTATATTTCTTTAGCATTTGCTAACCATTTAACCACTAAAAAACCGTGTATCCGCTGT
>JBKHBQ010000114.1:0-11851 GCA_046542305.1 Bacteroidales bacterium | reverse complement strand
CTGTTTATTTCAAAAGCAACCCCTCCACCTCTTCCAGGTTTCCGTCGCAGGGTGCGGGTTGAATACCCAGGATTCGACACATGAGCGGATAAACATTTACATTTTCAAAAGGCGGATGTACATATCCTTTTTTAAAAGCCGGCCCCATTCCATAAAAAATAGCATTCATATCTGCATTCCGGTTGTCATAGCCGTGTGCACCGCCGTTATAACTGCCCGGTTGCCCGTGGCTGATGCTCCATGCGCTGTCGGCTACAATCACAAAATCGAGCGTACGCGGATTGGTTCCGTAATGAAGCCTATCCGGAATTTCACTACTCTTCCATGCGGTGGTATGAGGTATTTCAAGCAGTGCCTGGTAAAGCTGGTCTTCGGTCCCCGCTTTTGCCTTCATTACAAAAATCGGGTTTCCTCCCTGTATTTCATCTATCCAGCCCTCCTGAAGATAATCTGACAACTCTATCATCCTGTCATCCGAAGTTGCTCCCATACCATGATCGGAAAGTACAATAAAATTCACTTTCGATGCGTGGGGGAGTTTTTCGAGCTTATTCATAAAATCTCCAACCAGAGAATCGAGATAATAAACCTTTTCGGCCACTTCCGAACTTTCCGGACCGGTTTCATGCCCCTGGCTGTCGGGTTCATGAAAATACCACATGATCAGGTGCGGCCTGATTTCACCGGGCAACTGCAGCCATTTAATCACCGTATCAACCCTGGGTTCGAATGGCATACCGTGATCATAATTCTTCCAGATCGACGGACGAAAACCATTTATCTCAGCTTCGGAACCTACCCAGAAAAGGGAGGCGCTTTTTACATTTTGTTTTTCGGCTGTTACCCACACCGGCTCGCCGCCGTAAAACGACCCATCACCCACCGCATCACGATCGCGGATGCTGTAGTATCGGTTAGTTTCAGGATCATAAAATCCATTTAAAACGATCCCGTGGTTATCCGGATACAAGCCGGTGGCCAGCGTGTAATGATTCGGGAAGGTTTTTGTAGGGAACGAAGGAACCATCCTTTCTGCCATCACGCCCTTTTGTGCCAGCCGGTCAAGGTTGGGCGTATCGTACATTTCAGCATAATCCCAGCGGAAGCCATCCATCGACAACACCACAAGGTAAGGCTGCTTCCTGTCTGAATCGGATGGTTCGCTGCAGGAAACAACAATTGTTATCGCAGCCAGAGCAAGTAAAATTAACTTCCGGTACTTCATTGTAATTTTCATTTTTTTTTCTGCTATCCGGGAAAACCGTAACGCAAATATGTTGCTTTTATGTTGATTGAATTAACACAGGGTAAAAAAAAGAGGTTCATTGCTGAACCCCTTTTTTTATTATCCAAAACATTCAATCATTTTAGTTGAAAATATACCTGATGCCGAACTGGGCCATCCAGCGCGAGCTGTAGATTCCGGAGTCGCTAACGTTGTAAATGTCTTCAACATCAGTCGGGCCGTTATAGGTAAGGCGCGGAGTTGTACCGTTTTCTTCGTAACCTTCGAAATCAATGAGGGTGTATGCATCATAGGTAACGAAACGGCGAACGCCCCAATCTTTGTTCAGCAGGTTGGTAAAGTTGAAAATGTCCAGGGTAAGTTGCAGGGTGTGCTTCTTTCCGGCAAAATTCATGTAGAAATCCTGGGCTACTTTCAGGTCGACAATGCTTTCGAAAGGCAGGCGTGCACCGTTCCTTTCAGCGTAGCTGCCGCGGTTTTCGCTCAGGTAGTCGCTGCTGTTGATAAAGGTGTTCAGATCGCTCCACTGTTCAGCGGCAGTTTTAGTTACAACGCCATCATCGTCTACGATATCCACGAGATTAATTTCGCTGGCATCGTTGGGAATCCAGATCAGGTTACCCGAGTTTTCACCTTCACCGTTGAGGTTTCCGCGGTCGTTGTAAACAAAGGAATAGCGGTTACCCGAAACACCCGAGTAGTACAGGCTGACCGTAGTGGCAAAATTGCCGGCATACTCTGCTTTGTAGGAAAGGAATGCCATTACGCGCGAACCAAGATCGAAATCGGAATAGCTCAGGTCGAGGTGGTTCAGGCCGTTAACCGTTTCCATGTAGCGCCATTGCGAAGAGTTCTGTGAGGATGTACCATCGTTGAGTGCCATTGCACGGCCAAAAGTGTAAGCCAGACTTGCTGCAAAGCCTTTGCTGAACTGCTTCGAAAGCTGGGCGGTAATATTATAGGTGTAACCTTCGCTGGTGTTGGTACCGAGAATAATACGTGTATAGGCATCTTCGATCTTTTCGCCGGGATACAGCGGACGGTGATCGGGAGTTCCCGTCAGGTAAACACCATTGGAAGGCTTCTGGTTTACGTTGTAGTATGATACGTTGTTGATGGTTTTGGTGTAAAGCGCCTCAACCGTACCAACCATTCCCCACGGGAGCTTCTTGTCGAGGCCGATGCTGGTCCTGAGCACCTGCGGGTATTTAAAGTCTTCGGTAAAGAGGTCCATCTGTCCGGAAGGAATTGCAACGGATGCTCCGAAATCTTCTGCAACATATTGGCTATTCCAGTCGGGACGGAACCAAATCGGGTCACCCCACGAACTTCTGTGAAAAACACCACCGATGGTCACGCCGTTGTTGGTGTAAGCGCCACCGGGCCAAACCAGCGGCAGACGGCTGGTGAACATGCCGATACCACCACGAAGCTGTGTAGTTTCGTCGCCGTTCACATCCCAGTTAAAGCCCAGTCGGGGGTTCACCATCAACTGCGGCTTGGGCATCTGTCCGGCGCGGGCGCCCTGCAGGTCGTAACCGTAAGCTGTGATCTTGGCAACGGTGGTATCATTGAAACCTTCCCAAACATGTCCATATTCTCCCGCATTGGGTTCGTCAAGATAATAAGGAATATCAAAACGAACACCTGCGGTCAGGCTGAAATTGTCGTTGATCTGCCATTCGTCCTGAACGTAAAAACCCATCTGCGCGGTACGGAAGTCTGCAGCAGCTTTCGAACCGTCACCAACGATGTCATCCACGAGCGAATAACCACGTTCGTACTGGTATGCAGGAACAGTTTCGTTGTTCATGAAATCCGAAAGCGATGAATAACGGTATTCACCAAAAGCCTTGCGCATGAAAAGATTATACGTTTTGCTCAGCTCGAAATTTGCGCCGAAAGTGATGGTATGGGCACCGCTGTAAATCGAGTAGTTGTCGTTAATGGTAAAAATATCCTGGTCGAGCTGGTTACCTGTTGAATACGGTTCAGAACCGGCATAAATGGTGCCCTGGTCGTCGAAGATCATCAGTGACGGGAATCTCTGGCCTATCGGATCGCGGTCGTCACGTACGGAAGTATAGCCGATAATCAGGCTGTTGTTGGAGTTGTTCCAGTTGCTCTTCAATTCCAGCGCGGTGGAGTTGGTGGTACTTGGAAAGTATTGCCCGTTGTTGAAGAAATTGATAGCGGTTCTGGTTGAAGAAGATGGAATGGTTGCCTCACTTTTCACATAGCTGTGACGCAGCATCAATTTGTGATTCTGGCTGATGTTCCAATCGATGCGGGCGAGAATTTTATCGCTTTCGAGCTTTTCAGTATTGTTCAGGAATCCGCCGGGCTCATAGCCGTAATCATTGCGCAGTTTGTCGGCAAAGGCCTGAATTTCATCCAGTGTGGAAGCACCGGTATAATTTTCGAAGATAAATGGCTTAGGAGTTTCATCACGCTGAAATTCTGCATTTAAAAAGAAGAACAATTTGTTTTTAATGATGGGGCCGCCAATGCGCATACCATAGGTTTTTGCGGTGAAATCGGCGAGTTTCTCACGTTCTTCGCCTTCTCCGAGTTGGATCATACCGGGAGTTTTACCGGCAAAATCCTGGTTTCTGAGGTAGTAATATGCAGAACCCGAGAATTCGTTCGATCCCCTGCGTGTAACGGCGTTGATGCTGGCACCGGCAAAACCGCCCTGACGAACATCATAGGGAGCCAGGGTAATCTGAAACTGGTCGATGGCGTCGAGCGAGATTGCTGTGGCGCCGGTCTGGCCGCCATTGGTACCCTGTGCCGACAGACCGAATACGTCGTTGTTTACCGCACCGTCGATGGAGATGGCATTGTAGCGGTTGTTCATCCCGGCAATGGAAACCGCTCCGTTGGATGAAACTTTAGCTTGTGGTGTAAGACGGGCAAAATCGGCAATGCTCCGTTCAATGGTTGGCATTTGCTGAATCTGGTCGTTACTAATAAAGGTCTCGGCACCGGTACGGTTGCCGTCGAACATTTCGTTCTGTTGTGCTACAATTTCAACGCCTTCCAGCGCCTGAGCCTGTTCACTGAGGTTTACATCCAGTTTCTGGGTCTGACCCAATTGCAGGTAGAGTCCGTCTTTTAGAAAGGGTTCATAGCCTACATAACTCACGGTAATCTTGTATGGTCCGCCAACGTTCATGTTTGGCAAATGGTAATAACCATCGAGGTTGGTCACCGTACCATACTGTGATCCGGTTGGAACATCAACAGCAATAACTGTGGCCCCGGGAAGACTTTCACCGTCGGTACCGGTTACACGTCCGTTAATGGCAGAGGTAGTTGATCCCTGTCCGAAGATAGATTGCACCGAAAATAGCAGTACCATCAAAAAACTCAAACTGAGCAGTTTTCTTTTCATACGTTTTTAAAATTTAATAAATGAACATTGAGATTTGGTTAATTTTCAGTCGATAAAACTAAAATTATTATCATTTGCTTATTTCAATCGCTCAGGCTATGTTATGAACATTCTAAAACCTTAATCTTTATTGTGTTATGAAAATTTGTTCAAATTCTTCAATCGTTCATGAATTGCACATTTGCCTGAAACATGTAAGCAAAAAACCGTCGCAAAAATATGCTTAAGCCCAATAGTACATATCAGGCTGCCATTAATTTTTTGTTAAATTTAAAAATGCAGGTTTGGGAGGCAATTTTGCCGATGGTTTAGTAAATACAAACCAGGTAATTGCCGCTATCCGGAATGCTTAAAAATAAAATTTAACGGCAGCATGAAAGGTTCTTCCGAACCCCCAGAATCCCCTGAAGCTTTCCAGGTCATGTCCGGGACCATCCTCACCGCGGATGATGTGCTCCGAATCAAGCAGATTGTAAGCACTAAGGCTGAAATTGGCGGCCTTTCCGAAAAAGCCGAATGGATAATTCAGATGCACATCCAGCAATGAATAGGCTGGAATTTTAAAAGGCTGCGCGTTGTCGTCGAAATTGGTTCTGCCGGAAGGATCGAAATCGGCATAGATCTTATCATAATACACCCAGTTTACATCCAGGTTAAAGGTTCTCAGAATCCGGGCACCGGCATGCAGCCCCGCCTGGAACTGTGGTGCTCCGCCTACGTAAAGCCCGTCGGCATAAACATTCACCGTGTCTACCGGTGTATTGTCGTCGTTGAAAAGTGTAGCCGATACATCGTTTTTCCATTTCCAGTCGCCAACCGAAAGGATGGCTCCGACTTTTACTGTTTCGGTTAGCTGGTGCTGAGCCTCGATTTCGATGCCGGTATGCAGGGCATCCAGGCCGGTAACCAGCGCCTTGGTCTGGGTGTTGTCGGCCAGTTGAACGTATTCGTTCGACAAAAAGCTTTTATCCTGCCAGTAGGTGTAATACGCATTTGCCCTGATCCGCGTAAGCGCGGTGGTAAATCCGTAACCCGCTTCCACAGCCTTTACTTTTTCGTTGGCAAGGTGCTTTGAGGGCACATTGGTGAAGCTTCCGAACACATACTTGAAATACGGGGCACGCGAAAAATATCCGCCATTTACAAACACATGGTGATTTTCGTTGATGTTGTAATTCACTCCTGCCTTAACATCAAAACCCTGCTTAAGGAGAATCTCGCTTTTGGTGTCAGAAACATAATTGTAATTATCGAAACGCTGATACCAGGTGTTGGTGAAGGTGCCGCTGAGGAAGGCGTTCAGGTTGTCCTTTTTCCATTCCACCTGCCCGAAAACACTTGAGGAAGGATTGATTGCGCCGTTGTCGACCTTGATGATATCTCCCACAGTTTTGATTTCGTTTCTGCCGGCCGGCCCGTCGACGGCCCAGGCATAATTATCGATGAAAAAGTCGCCGCCTAAAAGGTCCCGAACTTTCTCCTGCAACTTCGATTGGAAATATCTGAGATGGATCCCCGCCGTATAGGTCAGGTTTTCCGAAGGCTTGAATTCGAGCCGCGACAGCAGTCCGCCCCAATGGTGGCTGGCCAGGAAATCGGTCTGAATATTCTTTGAATAGCCGGTAACCGTTGTACTATCGGCAAGCACTGCCGTATCGTTGTGGGTGGCATTGTTTTGGTAAATGGCTTCCCAGTTGATCTGACCACCCGGATTCCGGTAGCCAAAGATTGTGGGTTCGCCGGAACCGTAGGCTTCCGACCATTTGCCGCCACCATATCCCGGCGAATAATACAGCGAAGAAGCCAAAAACAGCCTTTCGGAAATATCCCAGTAATGGTTGAGGGTGATGTACGGCTTATGGTAAAAATTCTCCGATGCATTGTTCAACATTCCGTTGTAGCTGCCCCAGTCCTTGTTGAATTTGATGCCGTGCAGGTCAATTTCCTGCTGCGAGAGCTTCAGGTTTCGCTGGCCATGCCGTTCAGGCGCACCCAATGCTGTAAAAACAAGTTGATGCCGTTTGTTGAATTCCTTGCTGACCGACAGGAAATAGGCCCAGGCATCCACATAGGTGGCATCCACATAGCCGGGGCCCTGCGTTCGCGAGCCGAGGAAATTTACAGCCACACCGTTGTTCATCAAACCTGTTGACAGGTTCAGGGTAAGCTTCTCATTGCCGTAGCTGGTCATCGAAAATCCAATGCTTCCGCCTTTGACGGCTTCGGTGGTTTTGGTGACAATGTTGATGGTTCCTCCCACCGAATTCAGCGCCACATTCGAAACGCCCAGCCCACGCTGCACCTGTACGGACCGTGTGGCATCCGAGAGCCCGATCCAGTTATTCCAATACACCAGTCCGTTTTCAACACTCGAAATGGGAATGCCGTTCAGCAACAGCGCCACATTTTCCTGCTCAAAGCCACGGACGTTTACCTCAGCATCGCCGCTGCCGCCGCCCACACGCGTGGGATAAACACCCGGCACCATCTTCATGATCTCAGGAAAAGGCTGGTCACCCAACTGATTGCGGATTTGCCTTTCTGAAATGGTGGTGAGGGCAATGGGCGCCTTCCGCTCCTCGGCCACCGACGAAATAATATTCACCTCATCGAGGGCGATCAGATCCGGCTGTAAAAATATTTCACCGATGTCAAGGATTTGATTTTTTTCCAGGGATACATCCAACTCCACAGAAGCATAGCCTACATTGGAGAATAAAATGGTGAAATCCCCTGCGGGCAATGGAAGTTTAAATCTGCCGCTGTTTCCGGTAATGGTTCCCGCCGAAAGATCGGGCACCTGCACATTGGCATCCTGCAAGCCGTTTTTGTTGGCGGCATCCAGTACCCTTCCCGTAACAAACGATTGTGCTGCAAGTTCTAATCCTGCGATCAACAGAAACATCATCCAGGTTGTAGTAATAGCTCTGATCATTGTTGTAAATTTTTTGGCATAAAAAAACCCCAAAGGCGTACCTCCGGGGTGTACGTATTTTACCCGTAAAATGAACAAAGCCAGCTAAAGCCGTAAAGCTTTGTTTCTTCTACCATCCAGACTGTACTGTCGGCACCGGAATTACACCGGTTCAGTCCCGTGCTATATGGGAGTCGCGGGCTTTAACCGCCGGTCGGGAATTGAGCCTTACGCCCTCACCCTGCCCCGAAGAAACCAATTTTATACCTGATGAACGATAAATATTTCTTACGGCCGCAAAAGTATTGTTTTTTGATTAACAATTAAACCACAGCCAAAATATTTTTTTGAGAAAAGGAAAGTTTTGTTCATATTCGCTGGCTACCAGAAAGATAGTCAATACCCGATAAGGCTTAGGATTTCGATATCAGAAAGATAAAAGGAGTCGCAGATTTTGTCCAGAGGTTCTCACTGCCTGGGCACCTGCAGCGGTTCCAGCTTTTGAATGGCCGCGGATACGCTGTTTACATCATCGAAAACGATGGAAAGCTTGTTTTTGTTCTCTCGCATGCGCAGGGCCCGGGGATGGTCCTTCAGGTAGTTGAGCACGTGCGAAAATGCAGGTGTCTGGTAGTACCCTGACTCCTGATCGCCGACAAAATAGCCGGTCATGCGGTTGTTTTTCAGGATGAGCTTTTCCAGCCCAATCCGGCGTGCAATCCATCGCAGCCTGAGTGCATCGAACAGATCCGTCACTTCCGGCGGCACGGGCCCGAAGCGGTCGACAAGCCGGCGGCGGAAAAGCTCCAGCCCCTCATCGGTGCCGATGTTGTCGAGTTCCTTGTACAGGCTCAGTCTTTCGGTGGTAACGGCAACATAATCCTTCGGGATGAGGATTTCCATGTCGGTTTCGATCTGGCAATCGCGGACAAAATCCTGATCGGGCCGCTCGCCCAGCACATCTTTGAATTCCTCTTCACGCAATTCAAGCATGGCCTCATCCAGAATCTTGTGGTACATTTCATAGCCGATGTCCGAAATGAACCCGCTTTGCTCTGCGCCCAGCAGGTTACCGGCCCCGCGGATGTCAAGGTCGCGCATGGCAATGTTAAATCCTGAGCCCAGGTTCGAAAACTCCTCGATGGCACGCAGACGCTTCCTGGCTTCCTGAGTCAGCGACGACAGCGGAGGCGACAACAGGTAGCAGAATGCCTTTTTATTGGCCCGGCCTACCCTGCCCCGCAACTGGTGCAGGTCGCTGAGCCCGAAATTCTGGGCACCATTGATGATGATGGTATTGGCATTGGGAATATCCAGGCCGTTTTCTACGATGGCCGTGGAAACCAGCACATCAATATTGCCTTCGATAAAGTCGAGCATCACCTTTTCCAGTTGCGGTCCGTCCATTTGTCCGTGGCCGATTCCAACCGAAACGCCGGGGCAGAATTTCTGAATTATCTCCGCCACATCATGGATATTCTGGATGCGGTTATGCACGAAAAAAACCTGCCCGTTTCGCGATATTTCGTAATTGATGGCATTGCTGATCACTTCCTCGCCGAATCCGCGCACTTCGGTATGAATGGGGATGCGGTTGGGTGGCGGCGTGTTGATCACCGAAAGGTCGCGGGCACCCATCAGCGAAAACTGCAACGTTCGCGGAATCGGTGTCGCGGTAAGGGTAAGGGTATCCACATTCACCTTAAGCTGTTTCAGCTTTTCCTTTACCGATACTCCGAATTTCTGTTCTTCGTCGATAACCAGCAATCCCAGGTCTTTGAACTTTATGTCTTTCCCTACCAGCCGGTGCGTGCCGATGAGAATGTCGACCTTTCCGTCCGTTACCTCTTTTGCGATCCGGGTTTGCTCCTTGCGGGTTTTAAAGCGGTTGATGTATTCCACAGTGACCGGAAAATCCTCAAACCTGCTTTTGAAAGTTTTGTAATGCTGCAGCGCAAGAATGGTGGTAGGCACCAGCACAGCCACCTGCTTGCTGTCGGAAACGGCCTTGAATGCGGCGCGGATGGCCACTTCCGTTTTGCCGAAACCCACATCGCCGCAAACCAGGCGGTCCATGGGATAATCCTTTTCCATGTCGGTTTTGGTGTCGCTGGTGGCTTTACCCTGATCGGGTGTATCTTCGTAAATGAACGACGCCTCCAGTTCATGCTGCAGGTAGGAATCCGGGGAAAATGCAAAGCCTTTGGCCGATTTTCGCTCAGCATAAAGCTTTATCAGATCCTTGGCAATATCCTTCACCTTGCGCTTGGTTCGCTCCTTGAGGCGGGTCCAGTTGTTGGTCCCCAGCTTGTTCAATGATGGTGCAATGCCTTCCTTGCCCACATATTTGGCGATCCGGTGCAGCGAATGAATGCTCACATAAAGCAGGTCGCCGTCTTTGTATGCAATGCGAATGGCTTCCTGCTGGCGCCCGTTGTTGTCGATGGTTTCCAGGCCGTCGAACCTGCCGACGCCGTGGTCGATGTGGGTAATGAAATCGCCCGGCTGCAGGTCGTAGATCTCTTTGAGGGTAAGAGCTTCCTTGCCCTTGATGCTTTCGCGCAGATGAAAACGGTGATAGCGGTCGAAGATCTGGTGGTCGGTATAGCACGCGATGCCCAGTTCCTTATCCAGAAAACCTTCGTGAATCGGTACATTCACCGTATGATAATCCAGGCGGTTTTTCTTTCCCTCCTTCAGATGAATATCATCGAGGATGGCATGCAGGCGTTCCGACTGTTTCGGATTTCCCGAGAAGATCACATTCCGGATTTCATTGTGGGTGTTCTGATTCAGGTTCTCGATGAGCAGGTCGAACTTCTTGTTGAATGATGGTTGCGGAAGCATCTCGAAATTCAGGTTGAGGGTAGCATCCAGCATGTGGTGGTTGCCCATTTCGATGGTACTGAATTCCAGCAGGTCGTACATAAATTCCTGACCGGAAATAAACAGCCGCTCCGGTTCGATGCCTTTCGCTTCGCCATCCAGCTCATCATAGGCATGAACGGCTTTTTTAAGCTCTTCATCCATCCGGTCGATGGTAAGCTGAATATCATCCACCCAAAGCACCGACCCTGAATGAATGAATTTGGCAAAGGATATTTTTTCATCGATGATGTCGCGCTTTTGCAGATCGGGCATAATGTTGGCCGAAGCAAGCATGGAGAGCGAGAGCTGATTGCCGGGATCGAATGAACGGATGGATTCCACCGTATCACCAAAAAATTCGATGCGGTAAGGATAGTCGTTCGAAAAGGAAAAAACATCTATAATTCCCCCACGGATGGCATACTGGCCCGGTTCGGCCACAAAATCCACATGCTCAAAGCGAAGCTCTGCCAGGGCATCTGTTACAAATTCCAGGTCTAGCGAATCGCCTTTACGGATCTTCAGTGTGTTTTTGGCTACGGTGCGCTTATCCACCACCTTCTCGGCCAGCGCCTCAGGGTACGACACCACGGCAAATCCGCTGCTTCGCCCGTGCATTTTATTCAGCACTTCGCTGCGCAGCAGAATATTGGAGTTGTCGGTTTTCTCGATCTCATAGGGCCGTTTGTACGAAGTAGGGAAAAACAGCACTTTGCGCTTGCTGTATTCCATCTCCTTTTCGCCAAACAGGCTTTCGAGGTCGTTGTGGAAGTATGCCGCCGATTCTTTGTCGGGCAGCACAAAAATGTGTGTGCCTTTCATGGTGGCGATCATGGCAGCCGCAACAAAAGCCCGCGACGAGCCTTTCACACCACTTAGGTGAATGCGTTGCAGCGCCCCCTCTTGCAGATGGGTGATAAGTTCTGTAGTTTTTTTGCTTTGCTGAAAAAGCGCTATGATATCGTGTACGGTCAATTTATTTCTCTCCCGGTTTCTGCAAAATTACGGCTTTTGAAAGTATACAGCAAACTCCTGTTTGAAATTGAAATGCACCGCCGCCTGTTATCATCGGCGATGACCTTGATTATTGGCGCGTGCTGGTATCCACCGGAAATCAAAAACGCTTACTTTTGTATGCGGAAATGAAACTGCCCGGCGAAGCCTGGCTGGAGTTAAGGGTAATGAATAACTACGGGCGTTCGTTTCTGGAGCAAACCGCACCGTTCCACCCCAGGGGAGTATGAGGAAGGCTGCGCTGATTGGGTTTCATGCGCTTTCATCATTTTATCTTCCGGGGAATGGCGGAGCGGATAGCGGCAGATAAACCGGTGAACTGATAAAAAACAAAATGATGATCGACTTCATCAAGGTCAACAGCAACCTGAACCTGCAAAGAATCAGCCTGCACGATGCACCCGACATCTTC
>JBKHBQ010000113.1:0-11859 GCA_046542305.1 Bacteroidales bacterium | reverse complement strand
GCTTCGCACCATACGCCAAGGTTATTAATGGGTATTATCGCAGCAGCACCATCAGAAAAGTCGTTGCCGGTGATCTGAAGATTCCAGTCCGAAGTGGATTCCACAGTGATAGTTGTTATTCCCACATCATCGATCCCGAAATTGTAATCATCCGGTGTTTCGAATATTGCAGTTTGGTCGCCACCGCCGGTGACATTAAGGTTAAGCACCTCTTCCAGAATAGCCGTAAAGTTTACATTTTCCTGATCCTGTGCAAACAGGTTTCCGGCATTCAGTGCCAGGATCATTGTGATAATTAGCGTAAATTTCTTCATGACGAATATGATTTGGTTAGTGTTAATTTTTTTCTGAACATTCAGAATTGTTGTCAAATGTTCATGATGCAATATTACTTGGAAGCACTCACCCGTACAATAGGCGCAGGACGGAATCAGCATTTGAAAAGACTGATTTTTGGCTTCATCATTTCCGGTTTGCTGCTTCACTATTGCTGAGAAGGGGGGTTAAAAAACCTTAGACGGGGCTTAAACAAGCAGGCTATGACATTACAAATGAAGAATTTCCGAAACCAAATTGAAAAGCATAAAAAACCGGCCTTTGGATAAGCCGGTGCACCAAAGAAGCGACATCCCCCCCCTACTCCAGGCTGATGATATGGTGTTTGATGGCATATTTCACCAGATCGGCAGTGGACTTCAACTGAAGTTTTTCCAGAATATTCTGCTTGTGTGTGCCGATGGTTTTTACGCTGACAAACAGCTTTTTGGCAATTTCGCGTGTGGATTTTCCCTCGGCATAAAGCTTCAGGATTTCGAATTCGCGGCTGGTGAGGATGTCATGATCATCTGGTGAATCGTCGGATTTGCCCAGGTAGTTATCGATAAGCACCTCGGTGATGGAAGAGCTAAGAAATTTCTTGCCCTGATGCACTGTTTTGATAGCGGACAAAAGCTGATTGTAGGTGCTGTTTTTGAGCAGGTACCCCGAAGCACCCACTTCAAGCATCCCACGGATATAATGTGAGTCGGAATGCATCGACAGTGCAATGATCTTCACCCCGGGGTTCTGCCTTCGCAGCATCTTGGTAGCCTCCACGCCGTTTATTCCCGGCATGCCGATATCCATGATCACCACATCGGGCAGAAGTTTCGAAACCTGCTCCACCACCTGCTGCCCGTTTTCGGCTTCTGCAATAATGTCGATTTCGGGTGATCCCGATAAAAGATTGACAAGTCCTTCACGAAAAAGTTTATGATCGTCAGCTATGATTATAGATATTGCCATGTTGATGTAAAATTAATCAGGTACTGAAATACTAATCCTTGTGCCTTCTCCATGTGCCGAATCGATGAGGATGGAGCCGTTCATCGAATCCAGCCGTTCGCTAATGCTGAATAATCCGAAAGTTCCGTTGGATTCGCAATTTTCCTGATTTGCCGGATCGAAGCCCTTTCCGTCATCGGTAACAATAAACAGATATACTTTATGATTTTTTTGCAACTCCACATCGAGGTGTGCAGCATCTGCATGTTTGATCACATTAGCAATCAGTTCGCAGATAATCCTGTAGGTATTGATCGTGGTATCGCTTTTCAGTTCGATTTCATTGTTAAAAGATTTGAAGGAAGTTTTAATATTGAACTTTCGTTCGACCTGTTCGAGTTTCCAGCGAATGGCGGGAATCAGCCCGAATTCGTACAGCACCGGCGGGCTCAGGTCGTAGGTTAGCGATCGTGTTTGCAGAATGGCGCTGTTAATCAGATCCGAAACCTTGGAGATAGTCTGCCCCGACTCGTCCGGCAAATTGCCGTTGAGCAATGATGACAGCCTGATGAATGCAAGCGACAGTGTTTGTCCGATACCATCATGAATGTATTCGGCAATGCGTTTGCGTTCCTTCTCCTCGGTGAGGGTGAGTTCAGCATTCAGGTTTTTAAGCCTTCGCTGATAAACCCTGATCTCTTCAATGCTTCGCCTGAGGTGGTTCTCTGCTTGTTTCCGGCGGGTATTGTCATCACACACTCCGCGGAAACCTGCAAAATTTTTTTCGCCATCAAACACAGGAAAGCCATTGATCGTGAGCCAAACCTTTTTTCCGGTTTTATGATGAAATTCGTACTCCTCATCATCAAAAACCTCATGTTCGCTGAAGGTATTGGTGAGTGAGGCAATCCTGTGCTTTCCGCCGCCGGCGAAATCCCATATCTTACGCTTACCGATAATTTCAGAGGTTTGCCAGCCAAGGATGGTTTCCGCCGATTCGCTGATGAAAGTAAAAATGCCTTCCTGGTTGGTTTCCCAAAAAAACTCGCGCGCATGCCTGGAGATCTGAAGGAATCGTTCCTCGCTGTCCTGATAATGCCGTGTTTGTTTTTTGATGAAAACCTCGAGTTCTTCATTGCGTTTTCGCAGTTGATCCTCGGCATTTTTTATCCTGAGCATTACATTTACGAGCGCCACCAGTTCACGAATATCGAAAGGTTTCGATATGAAGGCATCCGCGCCGGCATTCAGGCCTTCGGTCCTTACCTTGGAATTATCTCCCAAAGCAGAGATCATCAGCACCGGAATGATGCCGGTCTGCCGGTCTTCCTTCAGCAATTTACAAACTTCAAAACCATTCATTTGCGGCATCAGATAATCGAGCAGGATAGCTTCAGGCTGCTGCTCACGCGCCAAACGAATCCCTTCCCTGCCCGACTGAGCCGTGATCACCTGGTATTGCGGCATATAAGTATTCAGGATGTTTCGTACTGCATCCAGATTTACACTCAGATCGTCGATGATCAGAATTTTTTTAGTATTTTCCTTATTCATAAAACACACCCTCTCTATCTGGCTAAAAACCGGCTACTTCGACTATTCAGGTTGCTTTTTTGGGAATTGGATATGCAGAGGCGGCATTAAATTGTTCAGGGCATGGCCATCAGGGTCAGCACAATATTCAGTGTATAGGTGTCGGTTTCGAGCTGCTGTTCGAGCATCGACATGTTGTTCATATTCCCGCGCATGGTGCCCATCTCCCAGTTCAGGGTAAAGGCATTGCTGATGCCATATCCTTTGTTCGAAAGTATGCCTGGGGTCATCAGTGTAACATCCGACTCGTCGAGCGCCAGTGGTACATTCCTGGCATAATTTGTAATATGTGTGCCGTCATCCAGGTTGGTTCCCGTCGAGACCACCATCACACCCACATTGTTCAGTTCCATCTGGTTGGTAGGATTGTTTTCGCCGTAAAAAATCGGCTGGTCGGCCTTGAACTGCAGCGTCCAGTTGCTCACCGAACCGATCCTGATAAAAGTAGACTGTCCCGCGTTGCTGATGCCGTCTTTGTATTCATCCATCTCATCGAAAACAAACATTACGCTTGGCCCCGACAAAATGTTGATGGTCAGTCCGGGATTTGGCGGCGGAATATCCTGCCCCCGTAACTCCGGCGTATTCAACAGCGTCATCAGCAACAAAACGACGACTAACTTTCTCCCTGACAATATCCGATCGATTCCGGGCATACGCACTTACTTTATCCTTTTTATCAACTGGTTGTTAACGTACTCGGCCTGCTCAACAATATTGCCTTCTTCATCATAGGCAGTAAGGATTCCGTCAAATTTACCCTCCCTGTAATAAAGATCCATATTCACCCGGCCGTTATCGTAATAATGTACCCAGTGGCCGTGCTTTTTTCCGTCCTTGTAAATTCCTTTCATCCTCAGTTGGCCATTTTCGTGATAAAAAAGCCATTTGCCGTTGCTTACGCCATTCCGGAATTCTCCGGTTTGCTTCAATGGCCCGTCGGGATGATAAACTTCCCAGTTGCCTTCGGCCAGCCCGTTGATATAGCGCCCCTTCATGTACAAGGCCGAATCCGGATAGAACGACAGCCATTCGCCCTCACGCTTGCCGTTACGGTAGTTTCCGCTTTCATAGATGTTGCCGTTCTCATGAAATTGCATCCATTTGCCCTGGATCGAACCGTTCATATAGTGGGCTTCGATCATCGGCTCACCACTTTCGTAAAACACCAGGTACGGTCCGTGAATATGAAAGCCGTTATAATCGTAGGTTTTTTGGATCTGCCCGTTTTCGTAGTACGAACGGTAAAAATCATGGTAGGCCTGATTTCTGATCCGGGTTTCTTCCTTCAGCACACCCGAGGGATAATAAATCTCGTATCGCCCGTTTTGCGAACTATCCACGTAGGAAATTATGTAGCTCAGATTCCCTTCCGGATTGTAGCCCGTTATCATCCCGTTAAGCAAATTATTGCGGTAGACGCGCTTTTCCCTGATCTGCCCCGTTTGATAATAGAGGTACATCAGGCCGGTAAGCGAATCATTCAGATAAAACCCCTCTGATTTGATCTGGCCGTTTTGGTAATAATCGGCAAACATCCCGGTGCGCAGTCCGTTGTGGTAAGTTGAGATGCGTTTGAGCGTTCCGTCGGGATAGTACGTTGTCCAGGTGCTGTCCATACGGGCATTGTTGTAAAATCCGGTTTGCCAAAGGTTTCCCGTTACATAATAAAAATATGCCGGACCCTCGCGCACCGTATCCCCGTCGACGATCACAAAACTCACCACCGACTCCGGCACCGTCTGATTCACGTAGTGATACACGGTATCCGTAAAAGTCACGGGCTGCGCCCTGAGCAGTGACAGCGGAAGCAAAAATAAAACCGGAAATAATACCCTGAATTTTGGCAGCATAAAACTATTTCACTTCGATATCGAGTTGTACCCCTTCCAACTCATCATTAAATCCGTAGTCGAGCACTGCGGTCACGGAATAGTTTCCATTTTTGAGTTCTTTTTCAGGTGTGAATTCCACCATTTTTGCCGATTCGGGCAGCAGCGAAAATTCGAGGGGCTCCGAAACGGTTTCCTCGGCTGTTTCGAGGTTCATGATGGTAAAGTACACCTTGCAGTTCAGAATCTTGTCGCCCAGGTTGATCACCTGCGATTCGAACATCATATTGCCATCGTCAGCGGTGGTTTGCGCAAGACCTTCGATGGTGCCTTTGTACAGTGTGTTTCCGGGTGGCGATTGGTAAACCGGCAGTGCAATCCTGGCCGATACCGTCAAGCCCATCTGCACATCCTTGTCGATGGCCTTGGGGCCGGTTTGTTCCTTGGCCGATTCAACGAACAGCATGGCCCATTTGGTGGACATGTCATCGTTGGGAACCAGCATCGTAACGTTCACCCTTGCCGATTCGTTGGGCTGCAGGCTGACCACCGATGGCGAAACGGTAATCCACTCGGCACACGAGCGGTTGATTGTGCCGGCTTCAAAATATTTTACTTCGCCGTTCTCATCCGTCAGCCAGTCTGCCAGATTAAACACATAGGATTGTTCGGTATTGCCCTTGTTTCTTACAAACACCTGCTGGGTTTGCGATGAGCCGGGATTAACGGCATACATTAGTTTACCCGGTGTCACCTCAAGTTCCTGGGCATTCAGATCCGGCGATATCCAGCTTGTTGCCAAAGCAATCATGAATAAAAATGTAGCAATTCTCATTGGTTCATTGTTTTAAATTAATTTCTGATAATAATTATTAGTTGTGTAGCATTAAGATTCGTTCCTATTGATTAATGATGCTGATTTTCTCCGACATTTCATGCTGCTCCGTTTTTACGGTCACCACATACAATCCCGACGTAAGTTCAACCGCATACGACTGAAATTCCGCATTCTGCAACGGCCATTCCGCAAGGCGCTGACCATTGATATTGTATAGCAGAACTCTTCCCGCAATTTCCATGTTGAGATTTTTTTTCAGGCAAATCCGGCCATGTGCAAAATAAATACTGAAAGCTCCGGCAGGATCATTAAACAGCGAAGGATCGGCACCCGGATTGAAATGAAGGCAAAACCGTTCCGGATCGTTCCAGCAATCATGATAAAAATGATATGCAGTTCCCTTGTCAAAATAAATAAAACGATTTTCAATCCTGTCCTCGAGGTAAACCTGTCCTGCCGCATCCAGCCTGCTTTTGTCCGACGCCAACAGCTGATAATATCCTGATTTACCACAACGGAAATCCACATCTACCTTCAGGCCGTCAGTTATTTCCGGCAGCGAATTAACGGCCAGTAAAGAATTTCCGGCGCGGGTACCGATTTGCGGAACCCGGCCGTGACGTCCCCCGGGTTTGTACGCATCCAGACCTCTATCGAAATCCTCGGTGGCCTCAGCCAGAAATCTCACGATGGTTTGATCTGAAAAGCCGTCAGCATTTGCTTCCAGCAAAACCACCGGATAATCTTCGCCGGATTTATAATAATTAGGTGTATTTTCCATGATCCCGCAGCGGGCGCGGTTATTTACCTGCACACTGCCGTTTTGCACGGCCTGCACCCAGAAACCCTGATTGGCAGGAATAAACCTTGTGCCTCCGTTCAATCCTACAGGATTGGCGCCGCCGAGAAAAATGGTATAATTTTCGGCCGCAGGATTCCAGATGTATTTGGCATCGTTGATATCGTTTTTATTCCATCCGCTTTCTTCGAGCCAATCGAGCGGACTGGGATACGGGTTTCCGATCAGGTTCCAGCCCTTGCGGCTTTCGATTTCACCATTTGGCACGTCCGTGCGCGTTACCGCAACGGAATAGCTGCCGTCGTTAAGATCGTCCGGCACCGCGGAAACGTACTGTGCCATCACCGGCGAATCCGGCACATACACATCATATCCTGACATCACGGACAAAACCCCGTCATGAAGCACCCAGCCAAATTCCCAATCGTTCAAGATGATGGTTTCGTCGTAGTAAAAAACCAGGCCATTCGCGGTAAATACAGTGCTGTGACTGCCCTGAACCGGTGCGGACACATTGTGCCAGCCATCTGCAGTGAGATACCTTTCCACGGTCACGTCCCCGGTAACGGTATACCCTCCTGCAGGATTTTGGTTGCAGAAGTGCCCGGAAGAAGCATTGTCGGAACGGATAAGCAGATCGGTTCCGATAAAGAGGCTACCGCCGTTGCTGACCGTAAGCGAGCTTTCCGGGCCAATCACTACCTGGGCATAAGCCTGACTACCTGCCATCAGAAGCAGAAATATAACCAGCGATATGTGTTTTTGCCTGTTCATCATTACCAGGTTCTCATCACCCTTACATAAAGCAGATTTTCAAATGCGATCAGATTAACGATTCCCTCATTGGTCCGCCCGTTTACCACCACTTCGATATAGTCGCCCGCCGAAAGATTCACCAGGAACGAACTACTTACAAGCGAGGCTTTATCATCGTCCTTACTATAAATAAAACCGTATGTAGAACTGCCATCGATAAAATCCGTTCCGTTGATCCTGATCCTCGACTGCAGGGTTTTTCTTTTATTGTTGGTATTGTCGAAACTGAACATGTAGTTCACTTCGTAGGTACCGTTTTTCAGCACAGTGATCCTGCTTGAATTTATGCTGTTATGGTGCTGAAAGGTCTGAGAATCCTTAAAATGCTCAATGTTCCACAAAATGGCCACCGGCGCTCCGAACACATTCAGGTCGATGCTTCGCGAAGTGGATACCTGCACAACCTGCTCCTCGTTAATGCTTTCGGTAACCACAACCGAAGCCTGGTTTCCGCCGTCATCCTGCACATCCACGGCACCCTTAAAATTGAGTGTATGTACATTTTCCGTGATCAGAATGTCTTCGTCCTCGATATCGGGAAGTACAGCATCAACCCAGGAAGCGTTTCCGGCAACGTCGCTGCCCAGCACCTTGCCGTCGCCTGCTCCTGCCGGCATGGTAAATCCTGACGTGGTCAGGTGGTTCACACCGGTAATGTTACCCGCATCATCCAGGATCACAGAAGAATTCTGCAGCAGGTTGCCCTCCACACCATCGAACCGGGCTATGGCATTGTCGGTGGACGAGCCGGGTCCGTGCATTTCGGTTTCTTCATAAGTTTTCAGCATTACCCAGCCGGCTCCCGACCAGTAATAAAAGCCGGTTTCCTGGTTAGCCCCGGTATTATAAATAAGCAATCCTGTGGCAGGTGCAGCAACCGGGTCGGGGCTGCTCAGGTCGCCAGTAAGCGTAATCCGCGGAATCAGCAACCCCTTGTCACCCGAAACAATTTCAAGTGCAGCCGATGGATCCGGATTATCAGTCTGTATTCCCACCTGTGCATCTGACCGGTGGCCGTACAGCAAGATCAGGCAAACAATTATTGTTAATTTCCGGATGTCGTGATAAATATTTTCCATATCAGTACTCCCTGATAATTCTCATAAAAAAAACATTTTGATCAGAAATCATCAGCAGCGGACCGCTATTTGTTTGTCCGTTACAAACCAGTTCCACATAATCATTGGACAGAAGTTCTACCAGAAAGGAAGAACTGTTGTGCGCCGATTCGAAATCAGCCATATTGTAGGAAAATGAATAGCTTACCGCGTAAGGAATGTAGTCCGTCCCGTTTTTTCTAAGCCTAATCCTTAGCGTCTTTCGCTGCATCGTCTTGCTTACCGTATTCACAATGTAATTGATTTCATACAGCCCGGATTTCCTCACTTGAATCCTGCTGGGATTTATCGCATTGGAATGAATGAAAACTGCAGCATTTTTATGCAATTCCATATTCCAGGGAACTGGTACCGGATCGGTGAAACTGTTCAGATTGATTGAATCCCGGGAAGTCAACTGTATTAAATCCCCTGTCACCGAATTGTTGTAAAATGCCACAGATGCCTTATTGCTGCCTTCATCCAAGACGGTGCTGCCGCCCGAAAAATTCAGCTGGGAAATATTGGAGGCAATCAGGATGTCATCTTTTTTTACATTGAAAGATGCAGACATTCCCCATGAAGCCTGCCCCAGGTCGTTGGAAATCAGCAGCCGCCCTTCGGCAGCATTGGCAGGCATTTTAAATCCGTTCGCCGTAAGGTGTGAAATACCTGTAAGGATTCCAGTATCATCGAGCAGGACGGTGGAGTTCTGTAATAATTTACCTGAGTTTCCATCGAACCGGACAACGGCTTCATTGGTGGATTCACCGGGTCCAGTCAGGGTTGGGGCTGTCGGATTCTGAAGATACTTCCACTCGGTTCCCGACCAGGTATAAAACCCCTGCTGTTGGGCTACCCCGGCATTAAAAACCAGCAGCCCCTGTGCGGGCGCCGTTACAGGTGACGGATCCGACAGATCGGCTGAAAGCTCCACCCGCGGTATCAATACCCCTTTGTTGGTGGAAAAAATATCCAGTTCGGCAGATGCATCCGGCTGATCAGTGTGCAAACCGATTTGTGCAGTAGCTGTAAAACAACTTAGCAGAAAAGCGATCAGAAATAATAAGCAGCCCCCCTTCTTCCTCATAGTATGCCAGCGCTATTGTAGTAATTATACTGCCATCCGGCAGCAAAGTAAAATTTTTTGTTCCCTAAAGGGCATAAAATTAACACTTTTTTGAAACCTTAAAAAAAAATTTACCGAATGTGTAAAATTTTTTTTATCGGCGCCTTAAAAATACCCGATTTCACGAATGGTAACTGTAGAGTTGGCTTCGGGCTTTTCGCCGAAAACATTGGGGAGAGTTTCAACGGATTCTATACGGCTGATCCAGTTTCCCGATTTATCGAGTTCATATTCCACAATGGTGGTCGATACCAGCCGGTTGTTTTCAAAGCGTTGAATTTGAATGGGATTTCCGGTGAGGTCGTTGGTATATTTTTCTTTCCACGAAAGCTTGTTATCCGAATTGTAGTAGCTTGATGTTACCCGGTGTCCTTTGTAATTATACGCATATTCATACCTGAAATCCAGCGTACTGTCAGGATTGTAGTAGGTTGCCCCGGTTATTTTTCCACTGAAATTGTGGTCGTAAACAATTCTTGTGTAAAGGTTTTGATAGTATTTATGATATTCAACATCGATCTCGCGGCGCTTATCGTCAAACATCTTTTGGAGGCTCCGGTCGATACGTTCCTCTTTCACCAGACCATCCTCATGTTTATAATCCACGGTCAGGTACAGCCTGTCCTGCGCATCGTATTCCCTGTAGCCGGTTTTTCTGCCTTCTTCATCATATTCATACCTGAGCACCGAAAACAACCTGCCTTTTTCATACACCAGAGTTTCTGTAATGTTGCCGTCGGGGCGGAACGATAAATATTTATCGGATGAGATCAGCCGTCCACTGCCATTGGACGACGAACCGGAAGTGGAATAAATGATCTCCCGGATGAACTCCACAGAATCCCGCAGGTTCATTCGCTCCAGATCGGTATGCTGCTGTGCCGTGGAAGCCGTGCCGCAGGCTATCGCCATGATCACGATTAATACGCGTAAATATGTTATCTTTCGATTCCGCTTCATATGATCTGTGCCTGAATATCACATTTCAGCACAAGGCAAAAATAGTAAAAACCAAATGCAGCGAAAGAAAAACCATGGTTTTCTGCCGGTTTACGAAAATAATTCGTATACAATATTTTGGTGTTCCGGCTGTTAATAGAGAACAATTTTCATCGGGTTAAAAACGAATTAACAGATAAACAACCGCATGCTCTCTCGGGGAAAAATTTTGCGCAGCAGCTTTACAGTTTTCTTTTTTTTCTTTCTGTTGTTTAGCGCCTCCACGTCGTTTGCACAAAGTGAAGAGGTCAGGGAAAAGTACAACAAAACCCTGAATGAAGCCGAAAAGCTCTATTTCGAAAAAAAATACAGCGAAGCCAAAGCCGTTTTTCAGGAAGCATTGAAACTGATACCCTCAGAAAAGCATCCGCAGTCGCGCATTAACGAGATCAACAAAATGCTCGGCATTCAGGAGGACCCGATGGCAAATTTCAACCAGGCGGTGAAGGATGCTGATGCCCTGTACGAACAACAAAAATATGAGCAGGCCCTGGAAGCATACAAGCTGGCCAACGACCTGAATCCCGGCGATGAATATACCACCGAAAAGATCCTGCAGCTACATACAATGATCAGGGAGGATGCCGCACTTCACTCGGAATATAACCGGCTGATCGAAAGCGCGAACAGGAAGTTCGACAACGGCGAATACCAGCAGGCTCAGGATGCTTTTCAACAGGCGCTCGAACTGAAACCCGGCGAAAGCTATCCTGCCGGAAAAATCAGGGAGATCAGGGATATTCTTGAAAAGGATCAGACCTATGAAGCCGCTGTGGAACGTGCGGATGAACTTTATATCAACAAAAAATACACCGAAGCCAGGCAGGCCTACGCCGAGGCGCTGGAAATCAAACCCAATGAGGATTATCCGCAAAGCCTGATCAAACGCATCGACGATCAGTTTCAGCAACAAGAACAGGACTATGAAAATGCCGTTGCGCAGGGCGATCAACTCTTTGATGCCGACAACCTGGAGCAGGCCCGGAAATCATACGAATTGGCGCTGGAACATAAGCCCGGCGAAGCCTATCCCAAGTCCAGGATTTCCATGATCAACGGAATGCTCGAGGGTGAAGCCGAAGCCAATGCCGCTTATAATGAAACCATTGCCGGAGCGGATAAATTATTCAAGGACGAAAACTACATTGAGGCCCAGATGGCTTATGAAAAAGCTGTGGAAATAAAACCCGAAGAAGAATATCCGGCAGGACAACTTGAAAAGATCGCTGCGCTGCTGGCGGAGATTGCTGCAGAAGAAGAAGAATACCAACGGATTATTTCAGGCGCCGACGATTTGTTTATTGAGGAGAAATACGATGAAGCTACCGCAAAATATCAGGAGGCGCTGGAAGTAAAACCCAATGATCCCTACCCTGACTCCAAAATTAGTGAGATCAAAGATATCCTTGCAGAAATTGCGGCAACGGAAGAATCATACAACCAGGCCATCACACAGGCTGACCAGTTTTTCGAAGACGAATCCTTCGAAGAAG
>JBKHBQ010000112.1:0-11917 GCA_046542305.1 Bacteroidales bacterium | reverse complement strand
GGCATTATCGGGCTGTATGTTCACGGCAACGAGCCCGGCCATCACATTCCTTACCTGTACAACTGGACGGATGACCCCTGGAAAACACAGGAACGTGTGCGCATGATCTGCGAAAGCATGTACGCCGATGCGCCCGACGGGCTTTGCGGAAACGACGATTGCGGCCAGATGTCGACCTGGTATGTTTTCAGCGCCCTGGGTTTTTATCCGGTGTGCCCCGGATCGGAGGACTACGCCATCGGCAGCCCCCTGGTAGAATCGGCTACCATTGATATGGGCAGGCGCCGAAAGTTAGAAATCATCGTCGATAACCAATCGCCGGACAATGTTTTTGTGCAACAGGTAAGTTTAAACGGCCGCGTGATTGAAGACTGGAAGTTTGCCCACCGTGATATCGCGAAGGGCGGTGAGATAAAATTTGTAATGGGCATCGACCCGGCGAAATAAATCAGCGGATCACCTTTAAATATGTTGGGACCATGCAGCCGGTTTATATTTCGCGGTAGCAAAAATCCTGATTCACACGGACGAATATATTTTTTACCTTGATCAAATGATTAGAAAAGACATTCTTTCTATTTTTACCGGAAACACAATTATCATGATCAAAAAGCAGATTCATTTCCTGATTAGCCTTGCGGTAGCTGCCGCAATGATTTCATGCAATCCTACCGAAACGCAAACCACCGCGCCAAGCCCGCCCGACTGGGCACAGGATGCCATCTGGTATCAGATTTTTGTGGAACGTTTCTACAATGGCGACACCACCAACGATCCTACACCGGAAGACATACATGCCGCTTCCAATTTTTTGCCGGTACCTGCCGGTTGGTCGGTTACACCCTGGACGCACAACTGGTACGAACAGGAGAGCTGGGCCAAAGAAATGAATGTGCCGTTTTACGACGGATTACAATTGCGCAGGTTTGGCGGCGACATCCAGGGCATTATCGATAAACTCGACTACCTGCAGGATCTGGGAGTAACAGCTTTGTACCTGAACCCCATAAATGATGCGCCGTCGCTTCATAAGTTCGACGCACGAAACTGGCGACATGTAGATGTAAATTTCGGTCCCGACCCCGAGGGCGACAAGCGCATCATGGAATCAGAAGACCCTGATGACCCCTCCACCTGGAAATGGACCTCGGCCGATAAACTGTTTCTTGAATTGGTTCACAAACTCCATCAGCGCGATATGCGCATTATCCTCGATTATTCGTGGAACCATACGGGCGTGGAATTCTGGGCATGGAAGGATGTGGTGAAAAATCAGCAGAACTCTGAATTTGCTGACTGGTACGAAATCAAATCCTTCGACGATCCCGATACTCCCGAAAACGAATTCAAATACCAGGGCTGGGCCAATCTCTCCAGTCTTCCGGAAATTAAAAAAGTGAAGGTGGACGGTGAGCGGCATCACGGGCACCCATACGAGGGCGATATTTATCCTGAAGTGAAAGAACATATTTATGCCGTAACAAAACGGTGGCTTGCTCCTGAAGGTGATGTAAGCAAAGGCATCGACGGCTTCAGGCTGGATGTGGCCGATCAGATCGGGATGATTTTCTGGCGCACCTGGAACAACTACGTTAAAAGCATCAACCCCGATGCCTACCTCGTGGGGGAAATCTGGTGGGTGGACTGGCCGGAGGTGCTGATGGACCCAACTCCATACGTACAGGGCGACGTTTTCGACGCGGTGATGTTTTATCAGATTTACCGCCCGGCCCGATATTTCTTTGCTGAAACCGATTTTGAGATCGACGCAAAGCAATTTTTCGACAGCCTTCAATTCCAGTGGAACCGGCTGCCCGAAGCCACAAGGTATGCGATGATGAACACGGCTGCCACCCACGATGCGCCCAGGCTGCTCACTTCGTTTTACAATCCCGGAAAGTACAAGTACAACGCCAAGCCGGATGCCGACTCGACATACCGCACCGGAAAGCCCTCGCCCGAAACTTACCGGCGGGTAAAACTCTACCTGATGCATCAGTTTACGATTATGGGCGGGCCGCAAATATGGGCCGGTGACGAAATGGGCATGTGGGGCGCCGACGATCCCGACACCCGTAAGCCGCTCTGGTGGCCCGAATACGTATTCGAACCCGAATTCAGAAACAGCATTCTTCCGGAAGAAAAAATCTACGATGAAGTAGGTTTTAATCGCGAATGGTTTGGATTTTACAGAAAACTGATCAGCATCAGAAAGGAAAATCCGGTGCTGGCGCGGGGTGACATCGAATTCATGACCGCCGAAGGAAAGCTGCTCAGCTATAAGCGTTTCGATGGCACAAATGAAATCATCGTAATGTTCAATCTGCAAGCCGGTCCGCACAGCTTTGATCTGCCACAGGGAGCCGTTTACCGCGACCTGATGAGCGGAGAAGAGTTTTCAGGTCAGGCCGGTGTGGACAATCTGAGCGGAAGGATCCTCAAACGCATCACATCCTGAACAACACTTTTCCATCCGACATCGCAGAAATATATTTCCTGATGCCTTCGTAGAAGTCGCTTAGAGGGATAGAAGCCTGTATGTCGGTTTGCAGTTTCTTTTCAAGGAAAAGCAGTTCGAGATATTTCGAGACTTTTCCGAATTCTTCCCTGCTGATTTCCTGCAACCAGCCGCCAAGGTTAAATCCACTCAGTATCTTGTTTTTAAAGATCAACTCCAGGGTATCGATCTGCGATACCGGCGTTCCTGACAAGCCCCCGTAAACGATAACTTCCGATCCTGCCGGCATGGCATTAAAAATTTTTCCGGTGAGTTCGCCCCCCACGGCATCAATGGCGGCTGTGGCATTCAAATCGATAGCCAGGCGGTGTAATGTATCAGGAAAATCGTCGAAGGAGATATCCAGCGCATATTCACCCTGGTCATGCAGCGCTTTCACATGTGCTTCTTTTCTCACCAAATTGATGACCTTCACCTGTCGATCGCTGGCAAAAAATCTGACAAATTCCCCTACCTGCCCCATTGCTGCCGATTGGATCATCGCCTCGTGCTGGTTTTCCAAAATGTGATCCATCAGCCCGTAGGCGGTAAGCGGATTGATAAACAAACATGCGGCCTGTTCCACCGGAAGCACATCGGATACCGGCATGCAATGCTGAAGGTTGACGGCAACATACTCGGCCCAGGAACCCCCTTCGTCATCCTGTGAAAAAAAACAGACCCGTGAGCCTTTCAGTTTATCATCCACTTCATCTCCTGTACGCACAATGGTTCCCGTACCTTCGAATCCCGGCGTGGCCGGCAGTTGCTTGCGGACGCTGTATCCGCCCCGCAAAAAGGCAATATCAGAAGGATTTACAGGTGCGGCATCCATCTTCACCAGCACCTGCCCGGCAGCAGGAACAGGCACCGGCTTTTCGACCAGCTTCAGCATACGTAGTGCACGAATCAGGTTGGCATTATAGGCTTCAAACGAAAGGGCTTTCATTTTATCAGGAATGGTATTCATATTCAATTCATTTTTTTTGGTAGAAACAAATGTACGTTAATCTAAATAAAAACGCCGGAATTGCTTCCGGCGCGTGTGTCACTTCGTTCAAAAGTAGCTTGTTATCTCATCGGATATTTACTGAAAATCTCCTCCGATTTCATAAGAATGTCTACGTATTGCGCACGCTTGTACGCAAAGGGGTCGTTAATACTTTTTCTTGAAAGTTTGCCTTTGAAGTCGTTGATTGTGGCATAGCCTTTTTTGTCCATCCATTGACTGATGTCGCTGGTCATGCTCTTGATCTGGCCAATACCGTTTTTGTAGAGCGTGGTAACCACCTGCACCACATCGGCTCCTGCCAGCATCATCTGGATTGCGTCCCTGCCCGTCAGGATTCCTGTATTTGCAGCAATGTCAGCTTTTATTTCGCCGGCAAGCATCCCGGTATAGCGCAATGGCAAGCGGGCATCGCCGTCATGGCTCAGGTGCCAGGGGAAAACCATTTCTTCCTTGTCGATGTCGATATCGGGCTGGAAAAGGCGGTTGAACAGCACGAATCCATCCACGCCGGTTCTGTCCATTTCGGTTACGACCGCCAGAATGTTGGTATAGAACGGACTTAATTTCACACTAACGGGAATGCTCAGGCTTTGCTTGATCTTTTTCAGGATGGCAAGTTGCTGTTCCACAATTTCTTTGCCTTTTGTTTCGGCATCCCTGGGATTGGCATAAAAATTAAGCTCCAGGGCTGAAGCGCCTGCATCTTCCAGTTTTTTTGCATATTCGGTCCAGGTAACGTCGTAAACGCAATTAAGACTGGCAATAACCGGAATGTTCACTTCACGTATGGCATTTTTAAAATTAAGCAGGAATTCATCAGGCCCGGCATGTTTGATATCCGGAAAAATGGAGATCATTTCGGGATGACGGTGACTGTAAACTTCTTTAAAGTCGTCTTGCTGAACGCGTTCGAGCTGAATCTGCTCTTCAAACAGTGACTTATAAACGATTGCCCCGGCTCCCGCCTCTTCGATTTTCTTCAGGGTTTGGTGGTCGGTCACCAGGTTGCTGGCGCCTACAACAATCGGATTGTTTAATTCTAAACCGAGATAATTAGTTTTCAGTTCTGCCATGTGATAATATTTTTTTTATTATGTAATCGATTGCCCATTAATATCTACAAAATTATCAAAAAAACCTTCCCGATTTTGGCGTTGACATTTTTTAACCTTCTTGCAGGCCTCATAAAACAAATCACCGCGGGTTTTTCTCTACAGGCTGTTTTCTCCTTCAGGCAGAAATACGGAAAATGTCGTTCCTTTTTTTGGCTCACTCGCAATTTCGAAATAGCCGCGGTTTTGTTTCACGAAATCCTTCACGATTTCGATACCCAGCCCTGCACCTTTTTCATTTTCGGTGCCTGAAGATGGATAGATCCTTTTGCCACTATGAATTTCCGTGATCAGATCTTGTGACATTCCCACCCCTTCATCACGCACATCAATCCTTACATATGAACCGTATGTGGTGGAGGAAATTGTTATGGTTCCCGCAGGATAACTGAATTTTATGGCATTGTTAATCAAATTGCGCAGGATGGTCATGGTCATGGTATAATCTGTATGAACGATGCTTCCGGGATTAATATCCTTCTCAATGCTGATTTGCTTTTTGTGGATACGTACCGATAAAAGATCCAGTTGTTCGTCTACCAATTTTTGCACCTGAATATTCCGGGGCTCAGGGTCGATCATATCACGCTGGGTAGACGACCATTGCAACAGGTTCTCAAGCAATCCGTAGGTGTTAATGCTTTGCTGATGGACAGTTTCCAGGATATCCTTTTTCTTTTCATCGGTATAATCGTCGTACTCCTCGATCAGCAACTCAAGAAACCCGGAGATAGTATTGAAGGGACTCCTCAGATCATGAGCAATAAGCGAAAACAAACGATCCTTGGTCTGGTTCACTTTCTCCAGTTCCCGGTTTTGATCTCCGATCTTCCGGTTCAGGTCTTTCATGATATCAAATGCCCTTCTTAGCTTCTGCCGACTCCTGAAGAAGGTAAATGCCAGCAGGGTTACCAGTATCAGCACGATAAAAATCCCTATCCCAATCAGTTGTTGATTTCTGATGACCTGGCCACTGTATTGATTTTCGGCGCGCAATTGTAAATTTTCAGCCTCTTTTTTCTCCGATTCGTATTTTGCCTGCAAAGCTTCGAGTTGTTCTGTACGTGCAAGATTTTGCATGCTGTCCTTCAGATTCATGTATAGATCCTGATATTCAGAGGCAGCCCTGTAATCACCTTTCTGCTTCATAAGACGTACGTAAAACCAGAGTGCATCCAAGTGGAGTCGCAGAATACCTGTTTCAATAACCGTTTCATACACTTCGTCCAGACTCTGCTCAACCAGGTGGAGTTCTCCGGTTTCGAGACCAAGGCTTGCCATGGCAAGATGGTTATAAACTCGTCCCATTTCCAGGTTCATCCGGTTGCTGTAGTCGAGAGAAATCTGGTAACTTTTTCGGGCCTCCTCGAATTTTTTTAATTTGATATATACATTTCCCAGGTTAAGATAATTTCTGGCCAGATCATGGGTAAGATTTAATTCACCTGCAATTTCAAGGGAGCGGTTGAACGTTGCAATCGCCGAATCGTATAGCAAAATTTCCTTATAGCAGATACCCAGATTTGAGAAATTTATCGAAAGATTTACCCTGTCGCCAATTTTTTCATTTAATCTCGAGGCTCTTTTCAGCAATAAAATGGCTTTATGGTAATTTTCCTGATCTATATAGATCAAAGCCATATTATTCAGAACAATGGCCAGGTCTTTATTTTGCCCCAGGCGTTCATAAACCTCCGTTGCCCGGATATAATAATCGAATGCCTGCTGCAGCTTTGACTGATCCTGATACATCGACCCGATGTTGACATAAATTGATGCCAGCTTAATGGAATCGTTCTTAAGCTGTGCGATATTTTTTGCAATGGAAAGGTAATGTATTCCGCTGTCGAAATTCGGGATATCGTTAAAGGTCAGCCCCAGCAAATTTGCACCCTGAAAAAGATTCTCCTGATTCTGCTGCTCCTTAAAGTAGGTATACGACGGTTTAAGATAATACAAAGCCGAATCGGGAAGGTTTAACACAAAATAAAGATGCCCCAGGTTTCTGTTTGCACGGGCAAGTTGTTCATCATCATCGAGCCGGGTGGCAAGGTCAACTGCCTGGCGACCATATATTAAGCCTTCCCGCGGATCGACGTCGAGGTAGAGCGATGAAATTGAATTCAGTAGTTTGAGTTTCTCGCCATTAGGTACTGTGGATTCGATCTGCGTTTTAAGCTCTTCGATCCTTTCGGTTTGTGCAGGCCCGATAATTACAGATCCCAACAACAAAAAAAATATTAAAATTCGCATCCTTACACCACAATTCTTATCAGTAATCCGTAAAACTAATTAAATAAATGCTTATTAACAACACATATTTGTAGACCGTTCTCACATGATGTATTAAACACTTGAGTTTGCCCCCCAAAAAATGAGTGTCAAACTTTAAGCTTTATTTGTAGCGGGTACAAATTTCGAAATCCGGAAAATTTTTTTATAAGCAGAGTTTTTTCTAATTGCTTTTAGCAATGGCAATTAATCGATGCGTTAATCTAAAATGATTTTAAATAGCTGATTTTGACCTATAAGAAACAATCAGAGGAATGAAGATGTGTTATTATTACGTAATTTCGTGCCAAATTTTGTAACTGAAAACACTAAAGCACAAATCATTCATATTATGACAGAAAAGAAAAAGTTTATCACCTGTGATGGTAACTACGCAGCATCGCACATAGCTTACATGTTTAGCGAAGTAGCTGCAATTTATCCCATCACGCCCTCTTCGACGATGGCCGAATACATTGATGAATGGGCAGCCAACGGCAGGAAGAACATTTTTGACGAGACGGTAAAGGTTATCGAGATGCAGTCGGAAGGTGGCGCAGCAGGCGCTGTACACGGTTCATTACAGGCAGGTGCACTCACCACCACGTTCACAGCCTCTCAGGGCCTTATGCTGATGCTCCCTAACATGTATAAAATCTCGGGTGAGCTGCTGCCCGGCGTATTTCACGTAAGTGCAAGGAGTTTGGCAGCACAGGCTCTTTCGATTTTTGGCGACCATTCGGATGTGATGGCAGCCCGCAACACAGGATTTGCCTTCCTGGCAACCGGCAGCGTTCAGGAAATTATGGATATCGCCGGAATTGCGCACCTGGTAGCGATCAGGTCAAGAATTCCTTTTGTTCATTTCTTCGATGGATTCAGGACTTCACACGAGATACAGAAAGTAGAATATTTCGAAAACGATGATCTGGCAAAGATGGTCGACTGGAAAGCGCTGCAGGCTTTCAGGGACAACGCGCTCAATCCCGAGCATCCCGTAACCCGCGGTACGGCTCAGAACCCGGATATTTATTTCCAGGCACGTGAAGCTGCCAACAAATTCTACGACCCGATCCCCGACCTGGTAGAAGAGTATATGCAGCAGGTTACCAAATTAACCGGCCGCGAATACCATCCGTTTACCTACTATGGCGATCCGGAAGCTGAAAACATCATCATAGCCATGGGTTCGGTCACCCCGACCATTCGCGAAACCATCGATTACCTGATGGATAAAGGCGAAAAGGTAGGTTTGATCAGCGTTCACCTGTACAGGCCATTCTCTGAAAAGTATTTCATGAACGTACTTCCAGAATCGGTTAAGCGCATCACCGTGCTCGACCGCACCAAGGAACCCGGCGCCAATGGCGAACCGCTCTACCTTGATGTCAGGGAAATGTTCTATGGCAGGGATAAAGCTCCGCTCATCGTGGGCGGTCGCTACGGACTGAGTTCGAAGGACACCACTCCGGCAATGATCATTTCGGTGTATGACAACATGAAAATGAACGAACCGAAAAATCGCTTCACCGTGGGTATTAAAGATGACGTGAAATTCACTTCGTTGCCGCTGCTTCCCGAAATCAGCATCGTACCCAAGGGCACCTTCTCAGCAAAATTCTACGGTCTCGGATCTGACGGTACTGTGGGCGCCAATAAGAACTCCATCAAGATCATCGGCGAAAACACCGACAAATTCTGTCAGGCATATTTTGCTTACGACTCCAAAAAATCGGGCGGGATCACCACATCGCACCTGCGCTTTGGCGACAAGCCCATCCAATCGCAATACCTAGTAGGTAAACCTGATTTCGTGGCATGCCATGTTCCGGCTTACCTAAACAAGTACGACATGCTGAAAGGGATGAAAAAAGACGGCACCTTCCTGCTCAACTCCATCTGGGATGCCGAAGAAACCAAAAACCGTCTCCCCGATCACATGAAGAAGTTCATGGCTGACAACAACATCCGGTTCTACATCATCAATGCCACCAAAATTGCGGAAGAAATCGGGCTGGGCAATCGCACCAACACCATCATGCAGTCGGCATTCTTTAAGATTTCCAATGTCATTCCTTACGAACTTGCAGTGGATGAAATGAAGAAAGCCATTGTGAAAAGTTTCGGCTACAAGGGTGAGGACATTGTAAACATGAACAATGCTGCCGTTGACAAAGGCGGCGATGTTGAACAGGTTGAGGTTCCCGCAGAATGGTCGGAGCTTTCGCCCGAACAAGAAAAAGACACCCGCGATATTCCGGATTTCATCAAGAACGTGGTTGAACCGATCAATGCCCAGAGAGGCGATGACCTTCCGGTTAGCGCATTCCTCGGACGCGAAGACGGCACCTTCCCTCCCGGAACCACAGCTTACGAAAAGCGCGGCATTGCCGTAAATGTTCCGGAATGGATTCCTGAAAACTGTATTCAGTGTAACCAGTGTGCCTACGTTTGTCCGCACGCCACCATCCGTCCGTTCCTCCTCAATGAGGAAGAGCTGGCCAAAGCACCGGAAGGAATGGTTACGATTGATGCCAAACCCAAGGTGTTTGCACCGCATCAGTTCCGCATCCAGATAACTCCGCTCGATTGTACAGGTTGCGGCAACTGCGCCGATATTTGTCCTCCCAAGGATAAGGCACTGGTAATGAAACCGCTCGATTCTCAGATGCATGAAACTGAAAACTGGGAGTACCTGAGCCGGCATGTTACGTACAAGGACAACATCGTCGAGAAAGACAAATCGGTAAAGAACAGCCAGTTTGCGCAGCCGCTGTTTGAATTTCATGGCGCATGCGCCGGATGTGGCGAAACGCCTTACATCAAGCTGATCACCCAGCTTTACGGCGACAGGATGATGATAGCCAATGCCACCGGCTGTTCGTCGATTTATGGCGGTTCGGCTCCCTCCACACCTTATTGCATGAATGCTGAAGGCAAAGGACCGGCATGGGCCAACTCGCTTTTCGAAGACAATGCCGAATACGGCTTTGGAATGATGCTCGGGGTAAACAAGATGCGCCAGCGTATAGCCGAAAAAATGAAAGCAGCTCTTAGCAACGGCATCGACGACAAGACCAAAGCAGCCTATAACGAATGGCTCGAAAACGTGAACGATGGCGAAGGTTCAAAAATCGCTTCGGCAAAAGTACTTGAAGTCATCAAGGATTCGGACGATTCCATCGCCAAAGAAATCCTCGCCCTGAAACAATACCTGATCAAGAAATCGGTATGGTCGTTTGGCGGCGACGGCTGGGCCTACGATATTGGCTATGGCGGTCTCGATCACGTGATTGCCTCCGGCGAAGACATCAACCTGCTGGTGATGGATACCGAAGTATATTCCAACACCGGTGGTCAGGCCTCAAAATCCACTCCGGTGGGTGCTGTAGCTAAATTTGCTGCCTCAGGCAAGAAGATCCGCAAAAAAGATCTCGGAGCCATGGCAATGACCTACGGCTACGTGTATGTTGCACAGGTGGCTATGGGCGCCAACCAATCGCAGTTCCTCAAAGCGCTGAAAGAAGCAGAAACATATCCGGGCCCGTCCGTGATTATTGCTTATTCGCCTTGTATCAACCACGGTCTGCGTGCAGGCATGGGCAAAACACAGGAAGAAGAGAAGCGCGCTGTGGAATCGGGCTACTGGCACCTGTACAGATATAATCCTCAACTTGAAGAAGAAGGTAAAAATCCATTCCAACTCGATTCGAAAGAACCTGAATGGGATAAATTTAAAGACTTCCTTAACGGCGAAGTCCGCTATACATCACTGCGCAAGGCATTCCCGGCCGAAGCCGCAATTCTGGAGGAAGAAGCCCTCAAGAATGCCAAGTGGCGCTATGAAAGCTACAAACGACTGGCAGCAATGGATTTTTCTCATCACATTTAATATTTTGGTTAATTCTGCTTAAAGACCGGGTTCATTCCCGGTCTTTTTTTTTATGCTGCTACAGGTAAAAAATACAGATTGTCGGAGGGATAACAAACCGGCGTCAGGTTTCCTGCATCAGGCAAACAGCTTTCTGAATACCTCTTCGATCCTTGCAACAGGCACAATTTCGATGTCGAATTTTTTTTGTTCGAGGTTCTTCAGGTTGTAACGCGATAAAAAGATCTTTTGAAAGCCTAGTTTTGCGGCTTCCGCTATGCGCTGTTCCACACGGTTCACGGCACGGATCTCACCCGACAGCCCCACCTCGGCAGCAAGGCAAACATGGTGGCTTACGGGCATGTCCTCGTTTGATGACAATACCGCACAAACCACCGCGAGATCGATTGCAGGATCGTCCACACGTATGCCGCCGGCGATATTCAGAAAGACGTCTTTTGATGACAGCTTGAATCCATGTCGTTTTTCGAGTACTGCCAGCAACATATTAAGACGTCTGGCATCGAAACCTGTGGTTGAGCGCTGAGGCACCCCATAAGCTGCTGTGCTCACCAGTGCCTGGGTTTCGATCAGCATCGGACGGAGCCCTTCCATGGTGGCGGCAATGGTAATCCCGCTAAGGTGCTCCTCGCGCTGCGATATCAGCAGTTCCGAAGGATTGGTTACTTCGCGCAGGCCGGCGCCCGACATTTCATAAATTCCCAGTTCCGAAGTAGATCCGAAGCGGTTTTTTACCGACCTGAGAATCCTGTATCCGTAATTTCGATCGCCTTCGAACTGCAATACGGTATCCACCATATGCTCAAGGATTTTCGGCCCGGCCAGGCTGCCCTCCCTGGTAATATGCCCGATAAAAAACACCGGCGTATTGGAAAGTTTGGCGTATTGCTGCAATTGGTTGGCGCATTCGCGGATTTGAGAGATGCTTCCGGCGGAGGATTCGATCAGATCGGTGTGCAGGGTTTGGATGGAGTCGATCACCACCAGCTCGGGGGTCAGTTGTTCGATCTGGCGAAAAATCGCTTCCACAGATGTCTCGGTAAGGATATATGCTCCCGATTCTTCCTCGCCCAGGCGCCGGGCACGCATTTTAATCTGCTGTTCGCTTTCTTCACCCGACACGTACAGCACCC
>JBKHBQ010000111.1:0-11930 GCA_046542305.1 Bacteroidales bacterium | reverse complement strand
CTCTCTACCTATATTTTGTCCCTGACGGGACTGCCCTGCAGGGGCAAAGTACCGGCAGAAAAAATATGACCCCGATTATTGGCAAGTCCTGTTGGGGACGCAATGTTTTTGGTGTGTTTTAAACAGGTTAAATAATTTCCAATTTCCAAACCTGATGATCAACCCCTGTTATCCGGACAGACTTTCTTAATATTTGGATTTAACAATTTCATTTTGTATATTTATCGGGGTTTTTTCAGGGTTACTTAGATTACTAGAAGATCCTTCCCTAAATCACAACTGCCGAATTCCTGAATCAGCCTGCTGTTTTATTCCCGGCAAAACAGCGCGGAGTGGTTGCTATTTTCTTATAATAATTAAATCAAGTCGTTATGAAAACATTTACCATTTTAACAGTATTTGTGTTTCTATTCCAGGGAGGCTTTTCCCAGGCAGTAGGCACAACCTACCAACCGGTGGTTTCACAAAACGAATACTTCGATATTTCGGTACCGTTGACTGAAATCGGCCCGATTGCGCCCCGCGGAGCCAGCGGGCACCACCAGCATAAAGGCCATCCCGGTATTCCCGAAAGGCAGCACGAAACCGTGTATAAAAACCTTGAGCATGCATTGCCGAAAGGTGATGATCCGGTATGGCAGAAGGAAATGGGTTCGCGGTTTGTGGATCCGCCATTTGTAAATTTTCAGGGCGTACGAAACGACGACAACGGCGGATACTATGATTTGATTGCTCCTCCCGATACCGATGGCGATGTGAGCCCGACACATTACTTTCAGATGTGCAATACCATTTTTGAGATTTTTGATAAAAACGGCAACAGCCTCTTCGGCCCTGCCGACAATTCCACCATCTGGGACGGCTTTATCGGCGACTGGACCGGCACCAACGACGGCGACCCCATCGTTTTGTATGATGAGCAGGCCGACCGCTGGCTGGTTTCACAGTTTGCCATCGATACAGACATCACCGGTGGAACGTACTGGGTGCTGGTGGCCATATCCACTACATCCAACCCTATGGGGTCCTATTACCGGTATGCATTTCAGTTTACGGATTATCCCGACTATCCGAAGTTCGGCGTCTGGCGGGATGGCTACTATCTGATGGTGCAACACGGCAACGGCACCGCAACAGCCGCCGCTCTTAACCGCAGCCAGATGATTGCAGGAAACAGCACGGCGCAAATGGTCAGCTACAATATCCCCGGCCTTCCGGGAAGCGGATTTTCCAGCGTGCTTCCGGCTGACAATGACGGCGATTGGGCACCCTCGGGAAGCCCCAACTATTTCGTTTATTTTTCAGATGATGCCTGGGACGACGATCCAAACGACTGCCTGAAGATCTGGGAATTCGATGTATATTGGCCCATTCCTGTTTTCTCTTCTCTTACACTGACGCAATCGTTGAATACAGCTTCTTTCAATTCGGCCTTCGGCTCCCATAACCAGGGAATCATTCCCCAGCCGGGCACCACCCAAAAGCTGGCGGTGATGGAGAAAGCCCTCATGCACCGGCTGCAATACCGGAATTTCGGCACCTACCAGTCGATGGTGTGTTGCCATACGGTAGATGTGAACGGATCGAACCGGGCAGGCGTACGCTGGTACGAGCTGCGGAAAACCACCGGCAACTGGTCGATCCATCAGCAGGGAACCTACGCGCCGGGAACCACAGACAATTACTGGATGGCCAGCATCGCGCAAAATGGCAATGGCGACATTGCACTCGGATACAGCATCGCAAGTTCCTCCACTTACCCCTCCATCAGGTATACCGGAAGGAAGGCAGGCGATCCTTTGGGGTTGATGACCCTTGGCGAGGGCGTGATTTTCAACGGAGATGATTCGCAGGAAGGAACAGCCCGCTGGGGCGATTATACCATGATGAGCGTTGATCCCTCGGATGATGTTACGTTCTGGTATACCAACGAATACAACGATGACTTTACCACCTGGGGCAACTGGATTACGCAGGTGGCAGCGTTCGAATTCAACGACTATTGCACCGCCGGAGCATCCAGCACAGCCTACGAATATATTGCCAATGTTAATATCGGATCGATCGACAATTCCACAGGTTCCAGCGGATATGCCAATTACACCAATCTTTCAACCAATATCCCGCTCAATGGTTCCGGTCAGGTAACAGTAACCAATGGGAATGCCTACAGCTCAAATCAATGCGGAATATGGGTGGATTGGAACCGGGATGAAGATTTCAACGACGCCGGTGAAACCATTACCGTTTCGGGAACACCCGGCACCGGCCCATATACCGCTACCATTGCACCACCTGCCGGTGTAACGACGGGCGAATGTGTGATGCGCATAAGGATTACCTACAACACTGCACCCGATCCGTGTGGCTTCATCAACTTCGGCGAGGTTGAGGATTATACCATAAACGTTACCAACGCTGTTGCAAATGTTTGGACAGGAGCATACAACCACTACTGGCACCAGGCCAATAACTGGTCGCTCGGACGTATCCCCACCAGTGTTGATCCGGTGGAAATTCCAAATGTAGGATACCAGCCGGTGTATGTGGATGATTATCCATCGGTGCCAAATGAGTCCTGCAAAACGTTAAACCTCGGAGCCGGGGCCACACTGCAAATGCGAAACCAGATACTGGTGGTATATGGAGATGCCCTGATTTACGGGAATGTGGTCATGAACGAAGCTGATGCTATTCTGACCATTGAGGGTGATATTACATGGTTTTCAGGATCAGCACTCGATGCAAACGACAACTCAACCTTTATTAATGTTTACGGTATATGGGAAGCCCGGAATGGTTCAGATCTTGACCCCGACATGGGCTTTGTGGATTTTTTGGGTAATTCAAGTGCATACATCCGCAGCTATGATCCTGACAATAAATTTTATAACCTCAGAATTTATAAATATGACGGAGCTGAACTGGGTCTGAGCTCCTACAGTACAGAACCGCTTCGCGTCAAGAACCTCATTTTTGTAAATTCAGGTGCCTTGTTCAATAATTATGACGAAGAAGACATTATTCTGGAAGGGGCTTTTAACTGTTACGGTACCTTCGATATGACCTTAAACAGCAACTCCAGCAACTTCATTTTCGACGGCAGCAATTCCGGCTATAACAATTACAGTTCCGGTTCGGGAACCTTCAACAATGTCGTTTTCAGCGCTTCCAATCAGGCAATGGCATACAGTGATTTCCAGGTGGCGAAAAATCTCACCATCGAACAGGGGATTTTCAATCCCAACGGACACACCATAACGGTTTCCGGAAACTGGACCAACAGCATTGGACCGGATGCATTTGCAGAAACCGACAGCCGGGTAATATTCAATGGCACAGGGCACCAATACGTTTATGGCGACGAGCATTTCAACATTCTGGAAGTAAACAACGGCGCAGCTTTGCGGCTGAATAATTCATCCTTTGATGTTTCGTGTAATGTATACGACTGGACCGCGGGCGGCATCGACATCGTTGCAGGAAATTTCACCGCGCTGGATCTTGCCGATAACGGGCTGTATGGTACCTACTGGTGTAATCCGAACGGAACGCTCACACTCACTCAGGACGGATCGCAATACACCGATTTAAACGGTGAAATCCATATTTTCGGAGGAACGATGACCGTAAACGGCGGACTTGGCTCCAGCTACTGGCCTTACGTGGATGATGCATTGATCTCCATGTCGGACGGCGTGCTTGATTTTACCAATGCGGGAGTATATTTCTATGGTGCTTCAACGTATTCACTTACCACCAACATCACCGGCGGCACCATTCGTACGTCAGGATCATTCTACGGCACCAGCGACGAGTTCACCCCTGCGGGAGGTACCGTGGAAGTATATGGCAATGCAGATGCACAGGTGGGCTTCGATGGTACCAGCCATTTTTACGGGCTTCGAATCGACAAGACGGCCAAAAATGCACAAGGCTACACCCCTGCAAATACAACATCCTATGCGCAGGCAGATCCGGACAGGCCACCGGAACCTGTGATTGACGGATCGAGGGCTAATACGGCTTCAGCTTTCAGTAATTTCAGTGTGGTAAATAACCTGACCATCGAGTCGGGAACTTTCGATATTGGCGAATATCAGGTGACTGTGGACGGGGACGTAGATATTTACGGAACACTTGCCATGACCGATCCTGCCGGCGACCTGACCGCAGATTTTATCGAATGGCATGCAGGTTCTGAAGACAATGTAACGGCAGGAACCTTTCATGCCTTGACATGGAGGTTTAACGAAGGTACAAATGCAATGCTTGGTGTTGGAAATACGGCATATTTAAATGACCTGTACTTTCCAACAGATGACAATGCAGAATTTGGCAACCTGGTTGCCCTGCCTTTGTCAAAATTGCTGACATATCCTGATAGTCGTGCATATTATCCAACCAGGGTGAGTGGTGATTTTACCATTCAATCGGGAGCTAACTGGACGTTTTCACAGCCTGATGCTGGTATGATCGTGAATGGAAATGCCACCATTGAAGACGGTGCTTATCTTGGCTTTTCACAAAATGAATTCGTGGTGGACGGGAATATCACCATAGCCGGAACCCTGCATGTTTCCTATGAAGTCGTTGCAATAGCGCATGGTGAAATTAGCTGGCCCGAAACAGGACAGGTTTATATCAACCACAATGGTCAAGTTATTTTTGATGCGCCCAATCACCCCGACAAAGGCTGGGAATATATCAATGGCCATCTCACCCTTACCGAAGGGTTGTTTGAGATTACGAATAACAGTGTAAACTTTGGTGCAACTGCTTCTACTGACGTTTCGGGCGGAACCATCAAAACCGGCGGAGCGTTTTATGCTGCTGATCCAGGGGTATTCGAACCTACTGGTGGTACAGTTGAAGTAATTGGTGATACACCTGATGTTAACATTTACTGCTATGGCGGAAATTTCTTCTACAATTTCGTTTTAAACAGGGCGCCAGGCACTTACAGCGATCTCGAGAGTATTCAGGCAGTTGAGGTTAAAAATGACCTTACAATCCTCAGTGGAATCCTCGACACCGAATCATCAGACCTTTTCATTGGTGGAAACTGGACCAATAATGTCGGACCTGATGGATTTGTAGAAAACGAAAATGTAGTCTGGTTTTACGGCGAAACCTACTCAAACATCCTCACCGATGAAACATTTTACGACCTGTACATCTTCGACTACCTTACCGATGGCACACCTGCGGCTGGCTCAAGAATCGTGGATGAAACCTATATTGCTGATGGTGTAACCGTTCATGCCTTGCACGATTGCAGAATCCTCGGCGGAAGCCTTAACCTTGGCAGCAATTCGGTGCTGGAGGTCGACAGCAGCCTGGTAATATCACAAGGAGCGCAACTAATCGTTCCGTCTGCAACAGTCGCTGAGATTTTTGTTAGGGGCAATTTAGAAGATTTAAACAGCATTCAGGGGTTCTTCCCGGGATATTCAACTTTTACGTTCGACGGCTTAATCGATCAGGAATTAAATTCTGCTGCGCCAACTGAAAAGTTTTACAACCTGGTGATCGATAATGAAGCAACGCAAGTTATGAATACAACTACCATCGAGTGCTTTGGCGATCTGCAGGTTCTTAACGGCAATTGGGTTGACGACAACACCACCCGCAATCATTATTACCACGGCGATGTAACCATTGAACCGGATGGCGCTTTTCTCCCCAGGGGCATGGTATATTTTGTGGGCAATCAAAACACCATTTTCCGCAATGATGCCACCGGTTCATCCTATATCAGGAATACGACATTTTTAAACAAATCCTCATCCACTGCGTCATTAACCCTCGAAAGTCCCATGCATATTTTAAACGACAAGGATCTGATCCTTGACCGGGGAACATTAAATATGAACGGAAATTACATCCGGTGTACAAATAACGTAACGATCACGGATAACGCCACCCTGATCGTGGATGCAGGCGCTTCACTGGAGGTCGGTTTCGACAACCAGTTGAGTGTACAGTCCGGAGGAACACTCGAAGTCATGGGCACCCAGGCCGATCCTGCCGAAATTACCGTTTGGAATGCACCGGCATACTACACCTTCGTTGTAAATACCGGCGGGACCATTCGCGCCGAACATGCTGTTTTCGAATACATGAAAGGGCCGGACGGGGTAAATGTGATGAATGGCGCCACCGTGGATGCCATGCATAGTTTCAACCACTGCACTTTCAGAAATGGTGACGGCACGGCCGGATCGGTATTACTGTCGATCAACAATAACCAGGATCTGACCATTACAGGTGCCGTATTCCCGGAAGCCACCACTGCCTATAACGTGGCCAAGGACCTCAACATGGGCCATCTGATGTTTATGGATTATTCGGGCGCTTTTTCGGGTGAAGATTTTGATTACGATCCAAACAACCTGATCGACTGGTATGAAGCCACACTAAACGTTACACCGGCCATTCGCAATGTAGACGCTCCTGCGGGCAGCACCACCTTCAGCGTTACCTCCAACCTCGACTGGACCGTGTCTGAAAGTGTTCCCTGGTTCAGCGTGAATCCGATGAGCGGATCGGACAACGGAACGCTCACCGTCAACTACACCCAGAACACTACAGTTAATTCCCGAACCGGCGAGATCACCGTATCGGCCGAAGGCGTACCCGATGTGTTGGTAAGCGTGGTGCAGGCGGGAGTTGCGCCCAGCCTCGCCGTTACGCCTGCCAACCGGGATGTGGGGCCTGATGCCGGTAACACGACCTTCAGCGTCACATCCAACACAGGCTGGACGGTATCCGAGTCTTCGCCCTGGCTGAGCGTCGTGCCTGCATCGGGCAGCGGCAATGGCACCATAACGGCTTACTTCAACCAAAACATGAGTGGTGCAGTCCGCATGTCAGAAATTCACGTTACAGCCAGCGGCGGCACCCCGGCCCTGACCGTCACAGTTACACAGGCACCGTACGGAACCCACAGCATCGGATTGATTGCAGGATGGCAGGGATTGTCGAGCCATATCATGCCGGTGGAAAATTCGATGGAGGACGTATTTAATCCTGTGGTATCAGATCTGATCCTTGCGGCAACCTATACTGGCGGCATCTATTATCCGGCCGGTCCCGTGAACACCATCGGAACCTGGAACAGCCAGTCGGCCTACAAGCTGAAAATGTCAGGATCATCTACATTGCCGGTCATGGGTGAAGACGAACCGAATAAAAATTTCACCCTGTCGGACGGCTGGAACATGGTGCCGGTGATCTGCAATGTCCCTGTTGATCCGGTGGCGCTGTTTGCCGGCACAAACCTTGACATCCTGAAGGATGTGGCGGGTCTGGGCGTATACTGGCCCGATATGGGAATAAATACCCTCGGAAACCTCGAACCCGGCAATGCATATTTAGCGCGGCTGGGCATTCCGGGATCGATCATCTTCCCGCCAAATGCAGATGAAAGCGTAACCGTACAAAAACGTAAACCGGCATTCCCGGCTCATCCGTGGAACGACATTGTGGTTTCGCCTGCATCGCATGTAATCGGCATCGTCCTGGCGAACCAATTGCTGAAGCCCGGCGATGTGATCGGCGTTTTTGACGGTGATCTGTGTTGCGGTGTCATTCAGGCCGGTGATGCGGAACAGTATATTGTTTTGTCGGCATTTGCCGATGATCCTGCAACGGATAACAAAACCGGTTTTGAAAATGGCGAACCGATGCATTTTAAAGTCATACAACGCGAATCCGGAGAAATTATGAGCATGGAACCGGAATTCGACGGCAGCCGGCCAAACATGCATATTTTTGCTGAAGAAGGGATTTCCGTGATAACTGATTTTAAACTTTCAGCACTCGGCATTAACCAGATGATTGCCACCACGGTGAGTATCTTCCCCAACCCGACCGACGGAAGCGTAAAAATTTCAGGCATCAGGTCATTCGGCAAGATTGAGATCTATTCATCTGCCGGTAAGGTTATGAAGTCCATAGAAACCAATCATACCCGCGCAGTTGATCTCGATCTGTCATTCCTGTCACCGGGCTTGTATCAGATCAAACTGAGCAGCCATCAACAGGTGGTGGTGAAAAAACTCATCATCAGATAAAAAATGAAGGCCTCGGGCGCATGTGCGCGAGGCCTTCACTTTTTTCAGGTAAAAAATTTTATTAATCCAGCATCTTATATGCCACAACCCTGTTGTCGTAGAATGTGGGCACAAGCAATACATGCTCTTCACGCATCAGGTGGATGTCGGCGGCCTGAATTTTCTTGTCGGTGGTGTTGAAAAGCACTTCGGGTTCACCGCCGGGTTCGGTACGCCGCACCAATCCGTTCCAGTCCGAAAACACAAACCTGCCCTGCATGTCGATTTCCAGTCCGTCCACCGATCCTTCGAAGGTAGCTGTGGTTTCCTGTGCCTTGGTTTCGGGATCGATGGCAATGATGGCGCCTTTTGTTCCCAGATACACCTTTCCGTCCATGAAATTCATCCCGTTGGGGCTTTTAAACGTGCCCGAAGGAAACCATTCGGAGATCATCCCGTCCTTGATCCTGTACACTGCGCCGGTGCTCATATCCGAAACATAAATCACTCCTTTGTCATCGATGGTGATGTCGTTGAGGAATTCCGCATTCTCCGCTTCGAAAAACCTGATCAGCGATCCTTTTTGCACGTCGATTTCGGCCACGCGGTCGATATCGGCAACATATAATTTTCCGTCCTTCATGTTCATGCCTTTGGGCGCGTTGAGTCCGGTGATCCATTCCAGGCGTTCGATCTTCCCGTTGATGCTCATTTTAGAAAGGAAGCCGTTTCCGTCCTTATCCGTGGGTTTGCCGTTGATATTGGACACGTAAAGCACTTCATTTTCCGCATCGTAAAACACCGACTCAGGAACCTTGAATGCCTGGTCAGAAGCCCAGAGTTGTTTTACATGATCGGAATGGTATGCCTGTGAAAAAGCATCGCCGGAAGGCATAAACAAAAAAAGGCCAACCAACCCGCTAATCAGTGAAATTCCTAATTTAATTTTCATATCAGACGAATTAAAAGTTTCTGTTTATCAAACAACCAAACGACAGAAAGGTTGATAAAAAAAGCCGGCCAAAAACACCGGCCGGCTTTCGAAAGCAATGTTATTATTTTCTATCCTTGTCAGGCGCAGGAGGCGGCGGCGGAGGTGTTTTTTCGTGGTCCTGACCCAGGGTAAATCTAACCGGTACGTTAAACTGTACCCTTACAGGTTCTCCCTGCTGCATACCCGGTTTCCAGGCCGGCATGTTCTCAATGGCTTTAACCGCGACCTCATCCAAAGATTTGTCAACCCCGCGCAAAACTTTAACATTGGTGACATTTCCATTTTTTTCGATCACAAAAGTGACGAAAACCGTTCCCTGTTTTCCGGTCTTTCTGGCCTCTTCAGAATATTTCACATTTTGTCGTATGTATTCAATTAGCGCCTTGGTCCCACCCGGGAATGTTGGCATTTCTTCCACCACAGTGAAGATGGGGGTATCGGATTGGTGATCGTGCTGATTGCTTTGATTTTCTACATTTGGCACCGGTTTTTCAACCTGCACATGCTGGTTTTCGCAGGCGACGCCAATAAAAGCAAGCGCCATTACAAAGGCAACCGGGGTAACCAGGAGGACCTTGAGCCGTGCCCATGATCCGGATTTGAGTTTTGTCATCATAAGGATTCGTTTTTTGATTAATGAATGATTGAAATTATTTGTCAGATCGTTTACCTGAATGCCGGTGGATTGCGCCAGCAAAAGCTTCTGGTAGTTGATGGCATCGAAGCCTCTTAGCAGCACGCCTTCGTCGGCAAGGTACTCGTGAATTGTTTTCAGCGAATGGCGGTAAAACCACACGAACGGATTAAACCACTGCACGATGGTTGCGAGTTCCAGGATCATCAGGTCGATGGAATGCCGCTGCCGGATGTGCACCTGCTCGTGGGTGATGATCTCCCTGATGTTGGTTTCGCTCAAATCGCGGCGGTTGATAAAGATCAGGTTGAAAAACGAAAACGGCGCATAATTTCTGTCGACGAACACGATATTGAGTCCCTGCTCTTTGGAGACTCCGTATTTCCTCACCAGCAACAGCAATTGCCCAACCTGGATCAGGAATTTGATGAAAAAGATGGAAACGCCCGTCAGGTAAATAATGCCGAGGAGCTGAAAGGTGTCGAAATTTTGTTGTACGGTGTTTCCGAGTCCGTCGGCCGTAATCGTGATGGCATCAAGCATGACCAAATAGTTATTGTCTGTAGCATTTATGGGAATCCTGATGTTCAGAAGCGGGAAGACCAGCGAAAACACCACCGCGGTAACCAGGAACAAACGGTTGATCACAAAAAAGGTGTCCTTTCTCAGAAACAGCCAATAAACCCCGTACAGCAAGCTAATGCTGATGCCTGACTGGAGTAAATAAAATATCAGATTGTTCATATGATCAGAATTAATGATCCTTGTTATTTTTTATCTCTTTCGACCGCGCAAGGTCAGCCAGGCCTTCCTCCCGCATATTCATTTTTAATTTTACAACCCCGCGGTTGTACCATGCCTTGTAGTTTTCAGGGTTGATGTGTATGGCCGCTTCGAAATCATTGAGGGCGCTTTGCAGGTAGTTTACGTAATAGTAAAGCAATCCGCGGTTATTGTATGCTTCGCTGAAATCCGGCCTGAGTTCGATGGCTTTCCGGAAATCGTCGAGCGCGGTATAAACAATACCCATTCTCGATTTTACAAGGCCGCGGTTCTGGTAAGCCCCGGCATAATCAGGGTTCAGGCTGATGGCGGTATCGAAATAGCTCACGGCATCCTTAAAAAAAAGCATCCGGTAATTAATGAGGCCCAGCGTATTGTATGCCCCTGCATAGCCGGGATTGATGGCAATGGCGTTTTTTGCTGCCGATAATGCATCCAGGTCGTCGCCGGTTTTGTTATAGGCCAGGGCCAGGCTGTTCCAGTTTTCTTCGTTCAGCGGATTAAGTTTTACCGCCTTCAGATAATCCGACACCGCGCCACCAAAAAAACCAGCCTTATATTTGGCACTGCCCCGGTTTTGCCACGCACTGGCGATGTTGGGATTTTCTTCGATCAACTCGCTGTAAAGTTCGATGGCCTGCAGGTAGTTACCATGATTATATTCCGACAATGCCTGATGAAAAATTTCCTCAACCGAACGCCGGCCGGGCGACAGTGAAAGAATAATCATCAGCCCCAGGACCGAAAAAAATACAATCGCGAAGTTGCGGTGTTTTTCCAGCAATTCTACAAATGGTATGTCGGCAAAATGTTTCATTGTTTCTTTTCTTTGATCTGTTCGTCCATCAGCGCCCTGATCTCTTCAAGTTCTTCAATGCTCAGGTTGTTTTCCCTCGAAAAAAACGAAACCATTTGCTTGTACGAATCGCTGAAATAATTGCGGATAAATCCGTTGAGGAAAGTTTTGGTGTATTCCTTTTTGGAGATCAGCGGAAAATACTCGTGGCTTTTGCCATAAGCCTTGTGGCCCACGAACTCCTTTTTCTCGAGGATGCGAACGATGGTGGAAACGGTATTGTAAGCCGGCCGGGGCTCAGGAAAATATTCGAGGATATCTTTTACAAAACCCTTTTTTATCTTCCACAGTACCTGCATCACCTGTTCTTCCGCTTTAGTCAGTTCTTTTATTACCATTTTATAATTAAATTTTGTAATGATAACGCAAAGTTATAACTAATATTTTAGTTTAGTAACTATTTTCTTAGTTTTTTTTTAGAGGTTTCTCCAGAGCGAACTTCGAAAAGGAAAGCATTTTATTTTGGAGGATTTATTTTCATTTTTCGCCACCAAGGCTCAAAACCACCAAACCAACACAAAGCGCTGCGTGAATTCTTGGTGCCTTTCTGCCTTCGTGGCTATTAGTTTAATTTGCGACACCATCAGGACGATTACATAAAATACC
>JBKHBQ010000110.1:0-11971 GCA_046542305.1 Bacteroidales bacterium | reverse complement strand
GCGATGGCCGTACCAATGGCGCCTGTTGCTCCTGTAATAACTGCTGTTTTCATAGTGTCGGTTTTATTTGAGTTGAATTTATCCAGGCCAGAATCCCAAGGATCAGAAATGGATTTCGAAATTCTGGCCTTTGCCACCGTTAAATCCATTAACACTTAAAAGCAAAATATGGCAGAGATGTTCAACGTGGCCTGGCGGTTATTTCGAGCGTAGCGTGGAATCTTCTTATCTTAGGCGGACTTTACTGTTTTCCCAAATAACTTTTATCTAATAACCCCTTCACCAACAACTTCTTCCTCCTATTAACTTCCTCACCCTTTCCGAATATCCACCCGCATCACCTGCTTTGTGTGCCGGCTTTCTTCGGCTTTGAAGCCCATCAGGTGGCTTTCCATGGAGGCTGCCAGCGTGGAGGTGAGCAGGCTGCTATCGTGCTTGCTGACGGCGTGCAGGAAATCGCGCATCAGCCCGTAATCGCCGCCGCCATGTCCTGAGGTAATCTCAGCGTTTTCGCGCACATTCCATTTGGTGACTTCCCCGTTGCGGAAGTTGTGGAAGTACAGGTCGTTTTCATCGCCCACCAGGTCGCCCATCGAGCCCATGATGCGGGTTCGGCGCCCGTAATACTGCGTGAAGGCTTCCATGTTGAAATTCGCCGTGACATCTCCGGCAAACTGCATCGACACCACCTGGTGATCCGCCACGTCGTTATCGCAATGATATACGCAGCGGCCGTACGGTCCTTCTTTCAGGTTGGTCATAATGGCATCGCCCCACAGATCTCTGTCTTCAGGCAAATCGAAATGATGGAGATAAGTCCGGTTGCGGTAGTAGATTTTAAGCGCGGAGTAGGGGCAGGCGGCTTCAGCCGGGCATCCGTCGGTGCAGCGCATAGGTGCGCCGTCGGGAGCGTTTGCAGCCCTGAACCATTTGAGCGAGCCGAAGGAGGAAACATATTCGCAGTTGCGATCGAGCCACCAGCGGAGGATATCGAGGTCGTGACACGATTTGGCCAGCAGGATGGGCACGTTGTCCTCCTCACGCCGCCAGTTGCCGCGAACATACGAATGCGACATGTGCTCGTGCTGGATCGGCTCCATATGCTGCACACTGACCAGCTCGCCCAAATCACCGTTTTCGATGGTTTCCCTGATCTTCCGGTAGTAAGGCGAATAACGCAGCACATGGCAAACAGCCACAATACGGCCGTTCTTCTCCGCCAGATCAAGGATGTCTTTGCATTCCTTCCAGCTTTGGGCAATGGGTTTTTCAAGCAGCAGATCGTAGCCCATGGCGAGGGCTTTCATGGCGGGTCCATAATGCAGCTTGTCAGGAGTGGTAATGATCACAGCATCGGCAAATTTGGGCCGCTCAAAAATTTCCTCCCAGGTATAAAATGCTTTGTCCGGATCGATGCCATGTTTTTCGGTGAATCGCGAACGCCGTATTTCGATGGGTTCGGCCACCCCGACAATATCGAGCACGTCAGGATGTTTGAGGGCATACCCGCCGTAAACATTCCCCCGGTTTCCGGCTCCGGCGACGATTGCCGTGATTTTGCCGGCGGGTTTGGGAAGGTCGCCGTCGTAATGAAAAAAATATTGTCTTTCGTTCAGCCGGGCAGCGGTGAGTTGGGTTACCGACAGCCCCAGTGAGGCAAGCCCGAGGGATTTCAAAAGATCCCGGCGTGTCCAGTTTTCCTGCATAGCTTTGGTTTTTAATTATTGATGTGTAAAAGTAATTTTTTTTGTTTCATATTCAGATCGGGATGATCATCATTGGCTATTCATTCGCATGTTTGCAGGAACAGTTTTTATAATTAAGTTTGTGAATACCTGAAGATTTTGAAAAGTATCCGCAAGGTATTGGAATAAATCACGGATCAGATTTGTCAAATTCGCAAAAAACGGATCATACGTGACGGAATATTCAGCCCAGGATGATTTGGAACTGGTACAGATGGCGCGGCAAGGCGATAAAGCGGCTTTTTCGGCGCTGGTGCATCGCCACGAGCCCGTGGTGGCAGCAACGGTGAAGGGCATGCTGGGCAACGGTGAAGATGCGGAAGATGTAGGACAGAATGTTTTTATCCGTTTTTATCATGCCCTCGGAGATTTCAGGGGTGATGCCGCCCTGCCGACATACCTGACGAGGATCGCCATCAACCTGTCGCTGAATGAGCTCAGACGGCGGCAAAGGCGAAGGCTGCTGTTTATGGCGCCATCGGATGGGGAGGTCAGACCGGAGCAGGGATTACAGGTTGATGAAGAGCAGTCGCGCGATACCGGTGAGGCCGTGGATTTGGCCCTGCAAAAACTTCCTCCAAAATATCGGAGTGTGGTGGTACTGCGGATGATCCAGGGATATTCAACAAAGGAAACGGCAAAAATCCTGAGCCTTCCGCAGGGAACCGTGCTTTCGCGACTGGCCAGGGCACAGGAAAAGTTAAAGGAACTATTGAAGCATTTAATCGGATAGATATGAAAAATCAAATGCAATTATTACTCGACAGGTTTGCCAATGGCGAGTTGGATGCCGCTGAGGCAAAGCGGCTCGAAGAAGCTATGGCCGCCGATCCGGAGCTCCGGAAAGAAGCCCGCCGGCAGGTGGAATTGCAAAAGCTGATGAACAGCCGGCACCATTCGTTCGGTTACTTTTTTGCAGAAAAGACCATGGCCAGGATCGAGTTGCAAAAGCCTGCCGGAATTAACCGCAGCATCGATTATGCTTTCAGGCGCATAGCCCTTCCCGGCCTGGCTGCAGCCCTTATCATCCTGCTGGTTACCCTGTTCAGTAACGGCAGCATGAGCCTCGACAGCCTGATGGGCGTTGAGCCGCTGCAGCCCGAATATCTGGCAGATTTTCTATTGTACAACTACTAATTATTTATCACAATGAAAACCAAGTCAATTTTGATTATTGCAGCTACATTGCTGATTGGGTTTATGTTGGGGTTTCTTACCAACGGGCTGCTTACCAAGCAACGTATCAGCAAGTTTGTTGACAGGGGAGGGTACCAGGGATTTCAAATGCGGACCATGGAAATCATCAGGCCGGATCAGTCGCAAATAAAGGATATCGAACCCATTCTTGAGAAATATGCACAGAAGGTACAGGAATCCATTGCAGAATCGAAATACGAAATGAAAACCATCCATGACAACATGATCAGGGATTTGGAACCTTATCTGAACAGTGAGCAGATCGGGCGGCTCCAGCATGTTCATCGAAAATTCGAGCGGGCGTGGGATCGCCACCGTAAACCACATTTTCACGACAAACGCGGCAGACATAAGTATTGGGATTAAACATCGATAATTAAAATTAATTGCGGATAAAAACTTTAATAACATGAGAAAAGGAATTTTGACAACAGTACTGATGCTGATTATGTTTTCAGCAGGTATTCAGGTTTCAAAGGCCCAGCGGGGCCCAGGCTATGGTCCCGGTCCACACGGGCCCGGAACGCCGCCACCGGAAGTGATCAGGTATTTTGAAAAAAACATGCTCCCGGTACTGAAGATCCAGCATGAAGAGCTGGCACAATCAATCAGCAAAGCCGACAAGGAAAAGCTTATTGAGATCAGAGCAGAATTGAAAGAACTGCGTGATCAGCACAGGGCCCGACGTGCAGAATTGCGCGAAAACCAATCGAAGCCTTCGCTTGATGAACGCCGTGAAATGCGTGCCATGCGCAATGAAATGCACGACCTGATGGATGAGGTGGCGGTGATGGCCGGGAATTATCACAATGCCATTGAAGCTGCACTGCAGCCTGTGGAGGACAAGATTCCCGAATGGGGGGAAGACCTGAAAGAAATTTGTCGGGCAAAAGGCAATTGCCGCCGGGGAAATATGGAAAGGCTCGGGCGGGGGCGCCGTGCGAATTTTGCAGGCGGGCCGGGACATGGATTTATGGTGCACCGCATCACCACACCCGAAGGCTTCCTGCTATTCGATCCTTCGGAGCCGCTGCCCTTTCTTAGTGAGGATTTCCCGACAAGGGATGAACTGAATATAAACCTCTTCCCGAATCCTGCTTCCGGTTCGGTGCAGGTTTCGATAGAACTGGAGGAAGAAACTTCGGTGGAAATTACCTTGATGGATGGTGATGGAATATCCACCGGGTTTCAGGTGGAAAGAAAAGCACAGCAGGGGTTGTTCAACGAAACCCTGAATCTTAAAAATCTCGACCGGGGTGTGTACTTTGTGAAAATAGAAGCCGGCGGCAAGAGCAGCATCAAACAGTTGATTGTTCAGAAATAAGAAAATCAAACCGTAAATTTCTCCTCATAATCGAAATGACCCTGTCCGGACTCCGGCAGGGTTTTTTTATTCCCGGTATTTTTCGCCGTGCCAGCCGTAATCTACGTATTCCCATGTGAAATCATCGCCATGCGTATGCACGAGCACAAAGCCTTCTTCCACACCGAGGTACGGGCCGGTCCACCACCGGCCGGATATTGCACCGGCTGTAATGAAGGTAACGCCGTTTACCTCGATTTCTTCAAGGATGTGCATATGTCCCTGCAAAACGAGTTTGAGGTTATGATTTTCGAAAAGCTCCAGCACTTCCGGTGTGTTTCTGATCACGATATTTGGTGCATTTGCTTTAAGCGGATCGCTGGTAATATTGTGAAATACCGTGGCCATAGGGATGTGTGTTGAAATGATGATGGGCGTGGAAGCATCCACATTTTTCAAGTCCTCCCTGATCCACTCCATTTGTTCCTCGCCCACATTGCCTTCGTAAGCGTTGCCTTCTTCTGTTTCGTCCACCGAATCGATGATCATAAAGTGCCAGCCCTTGTGATCGAAGGAATAATATTTCCTGCCAATTCTTTTTTCGAATATCTTTTCACCGAATTCGGGATGGTTACGGTCGGCACCGCTCACGTTGTATATTCCATAGATTTCGTGGTTTCCCATGGTATTATACACCGGCACTTTCAGGTTGTCGATGGTGGCATCGTAAAGTTTATACAGAGAGTCTGCACGTTCCCACGATTTGCCCAGTGCATCCATGATGAGGTCGCCGCCGGTTATTACAAAATCCGGATTGATGCGGTTGATCGTGTCGATTGCCTGAAGCGTTCCTTCCACAGCTTCGCGTTCGGGCTGCAGGTGAAGGTCGGTGATAAAGGCGAAGGTAAAACCAACATCAGTGCCCTGCAGGGGTGCTGTGGATTGTTGATTGCAACTCATCAGCAACAGCATGCTGAGGCAGAGCGGGAAGAAGGCAATATTTTTCATGTTCTTGCAGATTTAATGAACTCATGAAGCAAAAATATTTTTTCTTCCCGGTTTTCGTAGCATTAAATCTGAAAAAAAATGTATTCCGTTCCTTTTCAAAACAAAAGCCAACGTTAGCGGTTTAGATTATAAGAGTATCTGTTATGAAAAAAACTAACCAACATAAGCATACCAATCGCCTCATTCACGAAAGCAGTCCTTACCTTTTGCAGCATGCCCATAATCCTGTTGACTGGCATCCGTGGAATAAGGAAACGCTTGAAAAAGCCAGGTCGGAAAATAAACTCATGCTCATCAGCATCGGCTATTCGGCCTGTCACTGGTGTCATGTGATGGAGCGCGAATCGTTCGAAAACGAAGAAATTGCTTCACTGATGAACGCGCATTTTATCAATATCAAAGTAGATCGCGAGGAGCGTCCTGATGTGGATGCAGTGTATATGAATGCTGTCCAGTTGATTCAGGGTAGCGGGGGCTGGCCACTCAATTGTTTTGCTTTGCCTGACGGGCGGCCGTTTTTCGGCGGCACCTATTTCCCGCCGGAACAGTGGCAAACGCTGCTGGGCAATGTGTTGAAGCTTTACGACCGGCAAAAAGAAGACATCGAAGAGCAGGCCAGCCGGCTTACCGAAGGATTGCAGATAAACGACCCCATGCAGTTCGGCCACGAACCGGTAAGGAAATTCGAGCTGAACCTGCTGATGTCGGCCATGGAAAGCTGGAAAAAGCGGTTTGATCCGGTGAATGGCGGATTCAAGGGCGCCCCGAAATTCCCGATGCCCAATAATTTTCTGTTCCTGCTGAAATATGCTGCGATCACAGGTGATGAACAAGTAAAGGAGCATGTTGAATTAACGCTCGACCGGATGGCTTCGCGCGGGCTATACGATTTGCTTGGAGGCGGTTTTTCGAGGTATTCCGTTGATGAAGAGTGGAAAGTGCCCCATTTCGAAAAAATGCTTTACGACAACGGCCAGATGATTGGTTTGTATGCCGAAGCCTACCGCTTTACCAAAAATAGGAAATATTTAAATGTTGCCGAAGAAACTGCCGATTGGGCCCTGCGGGAAATGTTGTCGCCCGAAGGTGTGTTTTATGCCGCCCTCGATGCTGATTCCGAAGGCGAGGAAGGAAAGTTTTATGTGTGGACAGAAGAGGATTTCAGGAAAATCCTGACAGAAGATGCCGGTTTGTTCATGGATTTTTTCGGAATCGGAAAGGAAGCTCTTTGGGAAGATGGCAAAAATGTGCTGCTGAAAACCAGTGATGAGGAAAATTTTGCCAGGGAACATCAGTTGAATCCTAATGAATTCAGTGAAAAGCTGCAAAAAGCAAAAGGAAGTCTGTTCAGGGCTCGCAGCACCCGCGAAAGGCCGGGGCTCGACAATAAGATACTCACTTCCTGGAATGCACTGATGATTGACGGCCTGTCAAAGCTCTACAAAGCCGGTGGCAACGAAAAATACAAGGATGCCGCAGTGAAGGCAGCCGGGTTTCTGCGCGATCAACTGATAGGCAAGAACGGGCGGTTGCTGCATGCTTTCACAAAAGATCGCACTGCCGTTGATGGTTTTTTGGACGATTACGCCCTGCTGTGCGATGCCTTTATCCAAATGGCTTCAATCACGCAGGAGGATAGCTGGATTCTCGATGCTCAGAAAATGGCCGAATATGTGCTGGGGAATTTTATCGATGAGAAGGAAGGATTTTTCTGGTATACCGGCGACGAAAGTCATGAATTGGTTGCCCGCAGGAAAGAAATCCTCGATCAGGTAATTCCTGCTTCAAATTCCGTGATGGGGCTTGTGTTTTTTAAGCTTGGGAAAATTTTCGATCACACGCGGTATACTGAAGTGGCTGTGGATATGCTGTCGCGCCTGGGCGAAAGTCTTCAGAAATATCCCGGTTCATTTTCCAACTGGTCGATATTGCATTTGTACATGTCTACAAATTTCTATGAAGTTGTGGTGGCAGGTCCTGAGGCTAATTTAAAACAAAGTGAATTGTGGCAGCATTATTATCCGGCACAATTAACCCTGGCTACCCGGCGCAACAGCGAACTGCCCATATTCAGCGACCGCTTTCGTACCACCCGCACCCGGATTTTTGTCTGCACCGATAACATGTGTAAACAGCCGGTGGAAACAGCAGAGGAAGCCATTGCACAGATCCGCTGATCAGTCATCCGAAAAATCGCGGAGCAGGTTGCGGTACGACGAGAATACCCGGGCGCGTGAAATAAATCCGAGATATTTCCCATTCTTCAGCATCACAAGGTTAAATTTCCCGCTACGCTGGAATTTCTGCGCCACATCTTCCATCGACTCATCCGGGTCGATGAAGGTATCGGGCATAAACATCAGGTCGCGGACATGGATGGTGTCGTAAAGATCCGGTTTAAAAATGATGTTGCGGATATGATCGAGCACGATGATGCCGTAAAAGTTATTTTCATTATCGATTGCCGGATATATATTTCGGGTCGATTGCGAGATTACATTCACCAGTTCCCGCAAGGTTGCATCCGGATGGATGGTACTGAAATTTCTTTCAATCAGCCTGCTGGCCCGCATCATCGACAGCACGGCTTTATCCTTGTTGTGGGTCATCAGTTCGCGTCGCATGGCCAGCCTTTTGGTATAGATCGAATGCGGCTCGAAATACCTGATGGTTAGATAGGAAATGGTGGCCGTGATGATTAGTGGCGGAAGCAATTCGTAACCGCCGGTAATTTCTGCAATCAGGAAAATCGCGGTTAGTGGGGCATGCATTACGCCGGCCATCACTCCGGCCATACCCGCCAGCGAAAAATTACTCTCCGAAATCTGGTAATCTGCCAACGAATTGATCAGTCTTCCGGTGAAAAATCCGGTAACGCCGCCCAGAAAAAGCGATGGAGCAAAAATACCGCCCACTCCTCCAGCTCCGGTGGTGGAGGAAGTGGCGATCACCTTAAACAAAATAATCAGTAACAGGACAAGCAGAAAAAGCCATTTGTTTTCGGTAAACCCCTGGAAAATGCTTTGGTTGATGATGTTTTCGCCCCTGCCGTTGAGAATGTCCAGGAGGGCTTCGTATCCTTCGCCGAAAAGCGCCGGGAAAATAAAGATCAGCAGCCCCAGAACGGATCCGCCAACAAGCACTTTCAGATAAGTATTTTTGATTTTACCGAATTTCGATTCGATGCTCATTCCCGTTCGGGTGAAGTACAGGGAAACAAGTCCTGAAATAATTCCCAGCAGGATGAAAAAAGGGATTTCTTTAAGAATAAACGGCGTGGTGACTGCAAAGGAGAAGATCACAGTTTTGCCAAGAAGAAAATATGCCACGGTAGCCCCGGTTACTGCTGAGATCAGCAGTGGAATAAGGGTGGTCATGGTCAGGTCGAGCATCAGGATTTCGATGGCGAAAATCACCCCGGCGATCGGTGCTTTAAAAATCCCTGCGATGGCTCCTGCACTGCCGCACCCGATCATCAGCATAATGGTTTTGTAATTCAGCCGGAACATCCGGGCCAGATTGCTTCCGATAGCTGATCCCGTTAGCACGATCGGTGCCTCTAATCCAACAGAACCTCCAAAACCAATGGTCAGCGAACTGCCGATCATTGAAGAGTATGTGTTATGCGGCCGGATAATACCGTTGTTTTTGGAAATGGCGTACAGAATGCGGCTCACTCCATGGGCCAGGTTATCTTTGACCATATATTTTACAAAAATCACCGTAAGAAATATCCCCAGCAGAGGATATGCCAGGTACATGAAATTCTCCTCTTTAAAATCGAATCCGTTGGTCATGAAATAATGGGTGTAATGCACAAGGTTCTTCAGCAGGATGGCAGCAAGCCCGCTGAGGATACCAATAACCAGGCTCAAAAAGATCACGAACTGGCGGTCCTTGATGTGCTTAACTCTCCATATCAGGAATTTACTTAATAATCCTCGTTTTTTCATGACAGCGCGAAATTAATAATATTCCGGCAACCATAAGTTTTCCAAACCTTACCTTCGTTAACAGGTGCCTGCACCTGCTTAAAAGTTCTACTGCCGGTTAAAACCACATATATTCATGAATCACGATAGTTTGCGTTGCGATGATACAAGATACCAGTCAAAATATCTGAGATCTATTGGTTAAATAATCAAAATGAATCCAGGGGAAAGGATAACAAATGTCTATAAAATGTTAGCTTTTAATTAATGTTGCGAATGTTTTTTAATATTTTGCCTGTGCCTGATTATTAGTTTGTTTTATTTTTTTTGTATTTTTACGCCTAAATCATGGGTTGAGCAATCGTTTTTTTGCCTGAAAAAGTTAAAAATCCATAAATAAAGATTCTTAAAATATTGTATTTCAAGGAGGTGTAATTTAGAATCGAATTATGAAACAATTAGCATATTTTTGTCAGGACTTGTGGAAACAAAATCAAATTACCAAACCAATAAAAACTAATAAAAACCAAATTTTCTACAAATGAAAAAGAGTGAACCATTAAATCAATCGGATCAACCGTTAGTTTCTGCATTGTTGCAATATGCGGTTGTTGTGGCCCTGCTGGTCATGCCATTTTTTCTGCAGTCGCAGGAAACAAAATTAGCTGATAAAAATCAGGCAACGCAACAAGAGTATCTTGATTTGCTCCTGGAAAAGCTGGATGAGGGGTACCGAGCGCCGGGGGATTTTCCGCCAATCTGGAACGAGCCACTAAATACTGGATTAGTTCATGGTATTTTAGTTTCAGCTGATGCCAACCCACGGATCAATGATATTTTATTAACTTCTGATGATTATATTGGAGGCTTTTTTTTGGATGATAATGGGGAATATCAATGTGGCGGAGCCTACAAATGGGATCCTTCAATTGGAATTATTTTTCCATTATTTGGGGACGATCCAGATACTGGTGTAAAAGATGGTTTTGGTTTTGGCGAGCAAATTCAATTTAGATTTTTTTCACACACCACTTCTAAAGACTACATTTGTGATAACGTTGTTTTCAAAGATACCTTGTCATATGTGATAAATGGGAAATGGTACAAATCCGGAATTTCAGTGGTACTGGACATTTTTGCAAGTGAACAAATGGATTTTTATATCGATGCTTCTGCCAACCCGATTTGTCTCGGCAATCAGCTTGAACTGAGCGGGCAGGAATTTATCGGTACGGGCGGTCCTTATACCTTCGACTGGAGTTCCGACCCTTCGGGGTTCAATTACAATACACAATTTCCCCCGCCTGTAAATCCAAACCAAACCACCACGTTTTACCTCACCGTTCAGGACGGGATGATGGTTTCAGAACATGAACTTACCATCGTGGTCCACGAAGACCCCCAGGCCAACGCTGGATCCAACGGACAGGTGTGCGGAAACCAGAGCCATCAGTTGAATGGTTCGGCTGAAAACCATGCTTCCGTTGAATGGACCACCGGCGGGGATGGCTCATTCGATGATCCCACAAAACTAAATGCAGTATATACTCCGGGCGAACAGGACAATATCAATGGATCGGTTCAGTTAACCCTGAATGTTAGCCCGCTGAATCCATGCCTGGCTAATGCCTCGGATGCAATGACACTGAATATTCTTCGCCTTCCGGTAGTTGATCCGGGTGGTGATATAAGTGCATGCGGAAATGATCCGGTAGTGCTGGATGCAGGTGCACAGTACTACAGCAGCATTGCCTGGGATACAGACGGCGATGGTTCCTTCACCAATCCGAATGCCGCACAAACCCAATATATTCCTGCCGGAGATGATATTCTCGAAGGTGTAACCATCACGATTTGTGCAGAAGCGCAAAATCCTTGTGTCGCTACAGCCTGCGAGAGTTTCGATATTTCATACCTGCCGGGGCCATCTGCCAATGCACCGTCAAATAAAACCCGCTGCGAAAATCAAACCGTTTCGTTACAGGGGGTAGTTTCAAATAACAGTGGAATATTGTGGACAACCCAGGGTGACGGTACTTTTTCTGATCCCAACATTCTTCCGACTGTATATACGCCGGGACCTTTGGACCGTGAAAACGGTGGCACAATCGTTACTCTTCACGCTTTGCCTATTGCTCCGTGTGAGCTGGAAGCCACCAAAGATGTGATTATTAATCTACAGCAGCTCCCGGAAGTGATAACTTTCGGACAAAATACAGAATATGCCTGCAGCGACAGTTATCTTCAACTGAATGCCCAGGTTGAAAACTATTATTCGATTCAGTGGACAACTCTCGGCGATGGAAGCTTTTCTTCTACCACTTCGCTTTCAACCCGCTACTATCCGGGACCTGGAGATATTGCCGCCGGTGCTTTCGATCTGGAACTCATTGCCAATGCAAAAGTGCCATGTTCAGGATCTGTAAGCGAAACCCTTTCGGTTGAAATCATCGATAATCCTACTGCTGACATTCTTAATGCCACCGGGCAGCATGTATGCGAAGTCCCGGCTTTCCAGCTTAGTGCCGATACATCATTTTCCAATCAGATTGAATGGACAACAACGGGTGACGGGAGCTTCAACAACGCCTCGGCTTTAAATCCCCAATATACTCCTGGTCCGTCAGATGTTTCAACCTCTGGTTCCATTCAGCTTAAATTAACCGCGGCTCCCATTGCACCTTGCCAGTTGGCAGCAGTTGATCAAATAAATGTATATTTTGATCCCATCGCATCGGCCATTGCCGGAAGCGATCAAACCATTTGCGAAACTGAACAGGTTCAGC
>JBKHBQ010000109.1:0-12006 GCA_046542305.1 Bacteroidales bacterium | reverse complement strand
AGAAATCTGTACAGTGATGTGTCGGTGGTTGCAGGGCAGTGGTATCATGTGGCGGTGGTATTTGAAGACAAGGAAATGCGCCGGCTCTATATCAACGGAAACCTTGCGGGTGAGGATGTCAGAAAAGTTAACTATCCGGGGTTAAACGTTTTCGGCCTTGGCAGGTGGAGCGACAAAACGCCTGGTGACTATTTTCGCGGCGCCATCAGTGAAGTGAGATTCTGGAATACCTCCCGGACCCAGCAGGAGATTCAGGCGGATATGGAAACCGCACTCACCGGCAACGAACCCGGACTTATCGGGTACTGGCCCTGCGAAGAAGGCAGCGGCAATACCGCCTTCGACCACAGCGGACAGCAGAATCATCTGGATTTATCGCCCTCCACAGTATGGTGTGAGGGGATGTCGGGTGGCGATGCAGATGGCGACGGCATTCCCGATGAAGAAGACGACTATCCCGACGACCCGCTGAGGGCGTTCAACAATTTCTGGCCGGCAGGTTTCGGCACCCTCGTGTTTGAAGACCTGTGGCCATCTATCGGCGATTATGATTTCAACGACCTCGTGTTGGCCTATCGTTTCAAAACCGTTACCAATGCCTCCAATCATGTGGTGGAAGCCTTCGGGAATTTCGGCGTGATGGCTACCGGTGCCGGACTGGAAAACGGCTTTGGCTTTTCCCTGCCGGATATGAACATCCCTTCGGAAAATATCCAGGTATCGGGATTCATCGGCAACAATGGCATCACCACCTTCGAGGCAAACGGTACCGAAGCCGGGCAAACACAGGTAACCATGATTGTGGCCGATATGTTGCCATACGTTGGAAACACAAGACCTGATAATCCCTATGTGGATCCAGTGAACATTCTGCTTCAGGTTTCCGTAACCGGCGGGGAGTATACAATGGCCGATCTTGGCTTCGAAACCTTCAATCCGTTTTTGATCGTGAACGGGAACCGCGAACACGAAATTCACCTGGCCGATTATCCGCCAACCGATCTTGCGGATATCTCGCTTTTCGGTACGCTGGATGATGCCACCAATCCGCCGGTAGCCTGGTACAAATCGCCCGACAACCTGCCATGGGGACTGAATTTTCCTGAAGGTTTCAGCTATACCAGAGAGAAGGATACCATCTGGCAGGGGCATCTGAAATTTATCGACTGGGTAAATTCAAACGGGCAGCAGTACAACGACTGGTATACCAATCAACCCGGATACCGGAACCAGGACAGGATTTACGTGCCGGATTGATCTTTTCCGGATTGTTCAACAATGGCTTTATGGATATTCAAAACCTGCGGAATCAGCATCTTCGCGCCTGAATTGTCGATGATATGGTCAGCGAGGGATGTCTTCTTCTCCTCCGGCCACTGGTTCTTCATGCGCTCTTCCACCTGCTGCCGGCTTACGCCGTCGCGTTGTACCACCCGCGCAATCCGGGTTTCGGCGGGAGCCGTCACCACGATGTTTGTATCAAGCTGGGCAGCCCTGCCGGTTTCGAATATAATGGCAGCTTCATAGATCACGTAGGGGAGATGCCGGTATGTATGGCTCCAGTCTGCAAATTTTTTCCTTACCGCAGGATGTATGATATCATTTAATTGCCTGAGTTTTTTCTTGTCATGAAAAACGATCGCGGCAATGGCTTGGCGATCGGGTTTCCCGTCAGCAAAGATATTTTCGCCAAACAAGGATTTCAGCTTTTCGTGTAATTCGGGTTCAATCAGGATATTTTTACCTTCCCGGTCGGCATCGAAAACCGGAACGCCCAGCACCCTGAAGATGTCAGCCGCAAGCGATTTGCCGCTCCCGATATTTCCTGTCAGTCCTGCAATCATCATTATTTGAGTAATAAAAATTCCACTTCTGGCGGTTCTATCCTGTTAATCCTTACAAACTTTGGTTGGCTCTGCAATTGTACCTTCAGTTTTTTGTCCTCGTCTTTGGTGACGTCCGACAAATCTACCGCGACGGAAAACATGTCCTGGCTGACTTTGTTGAAATCCTTCAGTGCAATCAGGTACAGGATGTTCACATTTTCAGGGAAAAGTTTTACGCGTAAACCTGCCGGCTTATTGATTTTGCCGATGGGGACTTCGATGTTGGCCTCGGTAAATTTTTCCACGTCGAGCATAATTTTAACTTCCCCCGGCTGAATTTCCACATCGGGCGCTTTTTCCGGTTTTTCCAGTTCGATCATCTGCGAAATGTCGTCATCCAGCCCGGTGAATTTAGTTTTTCGGGTTTTGATAAAATGAATGCCGTCGATCCGGCTCCTTGATCCGCTGACGGTCACCTGCGAAGGATCAATCCTCAGGCTGTCATAAGCAAAGTATTGTTTTTTGAAATCCACGGTGACCTCTGCCGTCACCGGTACCTGTTTGCTTATTCTTTCTTCAAAATTAAAATAGATGGTATCCGGGTAAATGTATTCAAAGTTATCGGTTACATCGAAATTCTGAAGCAACTGGCGTGCCCACCGGGCGGTGCCCGCGGCAGCGATGTATCCTTCGTTTTTTGGCTTTAGCCTGAGGTCGTCCAGATCAATATCCAGGGCCCTCCGTACGGTAAAATATTTAAGATAAAGCAGCGTGAAGCCCCGGTCGTATATCCCGATGGTAACCGTACTGTCGACGTCGCCGGTGAGAAGTTTGCCTTCGGGAATGTTGTGATACGTTACCGGGTAAACCAACGTGGTGGTGTATTCTTCGGTGAGCTTGATCAGCAGCCAGATAAGGGCCGAAAAAAGCAAGCAAATAAAAAACACGGTGGTTTTGTATTTGTACTTGTCATCCGAAAGATTGATATGCCTGCCAAAGATTTTCATCGCGAGCAATTTGCGGTAAAATTAACAAAAGTTGCCGTTAACAAAATATAATGCGGCCATGAAACAGGATTTCTCTGGCCGCATTTTTAAAAATATCTCTTCCGGATCACTTATTTGTCCGTTGGGTTGTGGCTTATTTCTGTTCTTCCGGGATTTGCACGGACGAATCCACCGAGGCCGCAGTTTTTTCAATTTTCAGGCGGCCCTGCCCTTCGGTTTCAATGATGAGGGTGGTATCTTTAACTTCGAGTATCTTTCCGTGAATTCCTCCGATGGTGATGATCTTGTCACCTTTTTTCAGGCCTTCCCTGAATTTTTTCTGCTCCTTGGTTTTTCGCATTTGCGGACGGATCATGAAAAAATAAAATACCACGATCATCAGCAGGATCATGATGAAGAAAGAGGTGCCTCCGCCTTCGGAGCCCTCTGGGGAAGTCATCAATACGATGAAATTTAATAAACTGTTCGTCATTTTTATCTTTTATTTAAAATTAAGTTTTTTGCTAAAACTGCTCCGGAACCACGATCTGTGCTTTAATCCTCAGCACCCTGGTATTGGGGTGTGTATTGCTTACCACCGTCACGGTTTTGTTTTGAAAGCCTTTGCGATTGTCACTGTCGAACGTAACCTTGATCGATCCTTCTTCGCCCGGAGCAACAGGATCGCGGGTGAATTCAGGCACGGTACAGCCGCAACTTGTGCTTACATTCGACAAAATCAGGTTGCTCTCGCCGGAATTTTTAAATTTAAAAAAATAGGAAACTTTTTCGCCCTGGATCACTTTTCCAAAATCGTGTACGTCGTGCTCGAATTCAATAACCGGCATGGCCTGTGAGGCTTTTTCGCCGGAGGCCGACCGCGGATTCTTCACGATATCCGTAGGTAGGTGTTCCTTGGTATCGGAACTGTTTCCACAGGAATAGCCGATAATGGCCAGTAGCGCTGTAATTAGTATCAGTCTGAAATATTTGATCTGCATATCCAATTCTGTTTTAGAAGGTGCAAAATTAACATTTTTCATCGACTTACCGAGCCGATGGTACTTCTTTCAACAGGCAGGTATTGTGTTTATTGTTTCGATGAATTAATTTTGCAGGATTCAGAAGGGTATTTTATGAGGGAGCAGAAAAACATTTATCTGGTGGGTTACATGGGAAGCGGCAAGTCCACGGCGGGAAAGCAACTGGCGCGTACCCTCGGCTACGGGCATATCGACCTTGACAATTATTTTGAGGAGACCTACCGGATCAGCATCATGGATTTTTTTAAAAAATATGATGAGCAGGCTTTCCGTGTGATCGAAAGAAAACTGCTGCAGCAAACATTCGACCTCCAACGGTATGTGGTTTCCACAGGCGGCGGCACAGCCTGCTTCAGCGATAACATCGACCTGATAAACCGGCGCGGAATTTCCGTATATATCCGCATGAGCGAAAAATCCCTGTTTCACCGGCTAAAACATTCCAGACGGCCACGCCCCAGAGCATTCCTGCTTGATGATGAAGCGCTGCAAAAACGCATCGGCGACGACATGCAGCAGCGGGCCCAATTTTACAACAAAGCCGCTTTTCATATTAAGGGTGAAGATTTTGAGGTGGGCCGGCTGGTGGAAATGCTCCGGCCGGTTATTGCTGTTTCTTTGTAAGCAGCACCACATTTTCCACATGATGCGTTTGCGGAAACATATCCACCGGCTGGATACAATCCACCCGGTATTGCTCTTCCATCAAAGCAATGTCGCGTGCCTGGGTGGCCGGGTTGCAGCTTACATACACAACTTTGGCCGGCGCTGCCGATACGATCTGTTCCACCACTTTCGGGTGCATGCCCGCACGCGGCGGATCGGTGATCACTACATCGGGCCTCCCGTTTGCCCCGAAAAATTCGTGGGATAGTGTTTTGGCAATGTCGCCGACAAAAAATTCAGTATTGGAGATGCTGTTGAGTTCTGAATTTTCACGCGCATCATCGATTGCAGACGGGATGTATTCGATGCCGATTACTTTTTTGGCTTTGGAAGCTACAAAATTGGTGATGGTGCCGGTGCCGCAGTAGAGATCGTAAACAACCTCGCCGCCCTGCAGGCCTGCAAAACTGCGTACCACGCCATACAGCTTCTCAGCCTGGTGCGAATTGGTTTGATAAAACGACAAGGGTCCTACCTTAAATTTCAAGCCCTCCATTGCTTCAAGAATAAATGGCTTGCCGTAATACAATTGCAGTTCGAGGTCGTTGATGATGTCGTTGCGTTTGGTATTGAGCACGTGAAACAACGAAGTGATCTCAGGGAATTTTTCCGGCAGGAAATCCAGCAATTTTTTTAAATCCTCCGGGCTGTCTTCGGCCACCACCACAATTACCATTACCTGCCCGGTGGAGGCGGTACGAATAATGAGGTTTCGCATAAATCCCCGGTGATTTCTGACATCATAAAAACTAAAACCGTTGTTGATGCTGAAATCGCGCACCGCCTGCCTGATACTGTTGGACGGTTCGGGCTGCAGATAGCAGTTCGAAAGATCGATAATGCGGTCGAACATACCGGGAAGATGAAAGCCGAGCCCGTTCATGTCATGTTCCTGGGTGCCGTCGAATTCTTCTGCTACCAGCCATTTGCGGTTCGAAAACGTAAACTCCATCTTGTTACGGTAAAAGTACTGCCGGTCTGATCCGATGATGGATTCTACCGGAGGGATTTCGAATTTTCCGATCCGGGTAAAATTGTCAGCAACCTGTTTTTGCTTGAATTTGAGCTGGCTTTCGTAGCTCATGTGCTGCCACTTGCATCCGCCGCACAGCCCGAAATGCTCGCACCGCGGCTCGCTACGCAATGGCGAATATTTGTGAAATGCCGTGGCTTTTCCTTCGTAAAACTTTTTCTTTTTTTTAACCACCCTGATGTCGACCACATCGCCCGGCACTACAAAGGGGATAAACACCACCATGTTCTCCACCCGCGCAATGGCCTTCCCTTCAGCTCCTGCATCAGTAATTTCCACTTTTTCGAATGTCGGAAGCGGCTTTCTCTTTCTTGCCATATTATTCGTTTTTAGCCCGCAAAAGTATGAATAAATGCATGACCGGTTTTACTGCCAAATGTCGGTGCCGAAGTCCGCTGTCCGTTTCTTTGCAAAATATGGCAGGTATGTGAAAAAGTTTTTTAAATTTGTCAAAAAGTTGCATTTCCAAAATACCCATAAGATAGATCAATTCGATGGACGAGAAAATCAGGGCAGTTATTGTTGATGATGAGAAGACCAATATTCTTATGCTTAAGAATTTGTTGGATAAATATTTTCCCAGTGTTCAGCTTATCGGAACGGCGAAGAATGTTGGCGAAGGTGTTGACATAATTAACAAAAACGAGCCTGATCTGGTGTTTCTTGATATCTCTATGCCCGACGGTGACGGCTTTGATCTTTTAACCAAGGTTGAATATCGTTCGTTCGAGGTTATCTTCACCACAGCCCACGACCAGTATGCCCTGAAGGCTTTCGATTATTCTGCCATTCATTACCTGCTGAAGCCCATCGAATATACTGAGCTTCGCAGCGCCATAAACCGGTATAACCAACTGAAGGCCAAAGGAACTTTCAGCGCCCGCCTGAGCGTGCTAAAGGATAATCTCCAGCACAAATTCCAGAAGATCATCGTGCCTTCAACGGATGGATTGAACATCGTACTGCTCGACGACATCATCCGCCTGGAAGCAAGCGATGTATATACCACCTTTTACCTGACAAACGGGCGCAAGCTGCTCGCCTCGAAGCCCCTGAACAATTTCGAAAAAATGCTTACCGATCAGCCGTTTTCGCGCATTCACTCCAAGCATCTGGTTAACCTGAAGTATGTGCAGCGTTATGTAAAAGGCAAAGGCGGCAGCGTAATCCTCGACGACGGTGAAGAGATTGATGTGTCGGTACGGAAAAAAAACGACTTCCTCAATGCTTTGAAGGAATACGCGCGGTCTATGTAAAAGATTGCGGTTGATTATTCAATAAGGCCCCGTCCGGCTTTTTTAATCCTGTCTTCAGCTTTCAGGTCCAAAATTATTTTGTCCAGGATGCCATTGATAAAAACCCGGCTCTTGGGTGTGCTGTATGATTTTGCCAGTTCGATATATTCGTTCATGGTCACCTTTACGGGGATGCTTGGAAATTCTATCAGTTCGGCCAGTGCCATTTTCAGCAGGATGATATCCATCATGGCAATGCGGTTGAGTTCCCAGTTGCTGGCTTTTTTCTGTATGATGTCTTCAAAATCCTGGCCTTTCAGGATGGTTTTGTGATAAAGCCTGACCAGGAATTTTTTATCCTCGTCCGGATCATCCTTGCCTTTGGTATTGTAAAGGTCGGGGAGGGGCGTAAACTCGTGGTTGCGTGCGCGCATGCTCCTGATGATTTTCAACGCAATGGGATTGGCAATTTCCAGGTCGTTGGCCCAGTATACGTTTTTCTCTTCGTAATGAAATGCAAGCGAGGGGTTATCGGCCACAAAATCGGTAAAGATTAGCGCGATTATGGCTTGATCATCCTCAAATGTAGTTTCGGGTGCCGACATGTATTTTTTGTAGCCTTCCGATTCGCGCACTTCATTATAGATTCTGCGAACCATTTCCTGCTCTTCCGACCAGTTGATCTTATAGGCATTGTGCCTGCGGATGTAATCCTTGTTTTCGGAAAGCTGCGCGATGAGCTGATTGTTGATGAAACGAGTATTGGGATTGAGATCTTCTTCGGTAGGATAAAACTTCTTCTTGTTTTCTTCGATGCGGCGTGCGGCAAATTTTACAATCTCAATGAGAAAGGAAAGCTGGTAAATGATCAGCTCGTAGATTTTTTCTGTGCTTTTCAGCATGTTTTTCTCGCCCACTGCCAGTTCGATGCCCGGATTGATATAATAAGCGTACAACGCCTGTAACGCCTTAATACGTAAATGCCTTCTGCTCAGCATAATATTTTAAGAACAAGTATCAGTTGATAATATTGAATGCCGACAAAAGTAGGGGTTTTTTACAAACCCATTCCTAACAATTTCATACGGCGGATAATTTATGGTTTGCTAAAAAAAAATATGATTTGTGATTGGTTTGATGCCTTTTTTTTACTTTAGCCAAAAAATAATCAAAGATTAATTTTTACTTTTGCTTTGAGAATCTTATTAAACCATTTAAAAACATGGAAGAGTCAGCAAAAAAAGACAGCAGAGAAGAGATATTTTCGAAAGTTGTACGCGCAGGGAAGAGGACCTATTTTTTTGATGTAAAGGAAACAAGGAACAAGGAACGTTATCTGACCATCACCGAAAGCAAACGCAGGTTTAATAATGAAAACGGGAAGTTCTTCTACGAAAAACACAAGCTCTTTTTATATAAGGAGGATTTCGAAAAGTTTTCCAGTGGCTTGACGGAGGTAATCGGCTATATAGAGGCGGGCCAGGAGGCGGTTTCCGAACCGGCAGAAACACCACCCCCCACAACCCCGGAAAAAAAGATTTCGGACATGAGCTTTGAAGATCTGGAAGAACCAGGCGAGATTGAAGGAAAAGATGATGAGGAAAAAAGGGAATAAACTTCCACCTTATTTTAAAGATACATGAAAGCTGGCTAATGGTCAGCTTTTTTCATGTTTTTTGGTTTTGTCCGTGTTGAATACTTTTAAAAACAAAATGCATGGAATAGGATTTTAAATTCTATTTTTGCACTTGTCCGAACAACTCATTATGGGAAAAGTTATTGCTATAGCCAATCAGAAAGGGGGAGTAGGGAAGACCACTACCGCTATTAACCTGGGCGCAGGATTTGCTGTGCTCGAATACAAAACGCTGGTGATCGACGCCGATCCGCAGGCCAACGCCACCTCGGGGCTGGGGCAGGATCCGCGCAACATCCAGAACAGCATTTACGAATGTATTATAGATGATGTGGATCCCGGCAAAACAATTCTCCAGACTTCCACACCAAACCTCGACATCATTCCCGCACACATCGATCTGGTGGGTGCAGAGATCGAAATAATAAACATGCCCCACCGTGAGCAGATGATGAAAAAAGTAGTGGATAAGGTAAAGGATCAGTACGATTTCGTGATCATCGACTGTTCTCCATCGCTGGGTTTGGTGACGGTGAACGCACTAACGGCTTCCGATTCGGTGATCGTGCCTGTGCAGTGCGAATACTTTGCCCTTGAAGGGCTTGGAAAACTGCTGAACACCATCAAAATAGTACAGTCGCGGTTGAATCAGCGGCTGGATATCGAAGGGATTTTACTTACCATGTACGATACCCGGCTAAGGCTGGCCAAGCAGGTGGTGGAAGAGGTTCGCACGCATTTTCAGCAGATGGTGTTCGATACCATCATCAACAGAAATACCAAGCTCGGCGAAGCGCCCAGTTTTGGCGAAACCATCATTATTCACGATGCCGAATCAACCGGAGCCATCAATTACCTTAACCTGGCACGCGAAATTCTGCAGAAAAACGGGATGACCAAAATGGATCAAAAGGATATAGAAATCAATTATCTTGATAATGAATAAAAAAAGAGGGGGATTGGGACGAGGCCTGGAGGCGATTCTGCAAAGCCCCGACACCGATATTACGTCGAAGGATATTTCGGGTAATTACGTGGTGGGTGCCGTGGCCAACATTCAACTGGAAAAAATCGAAGCCAATCCCTTCCAGCCCAGAAATAAATTTGAAGAATCCGCGCTCGACGAACTGGCTGCCTCTATCAAAGAACAAGGTATTATTCAGCCTGTTACGGTACGTAAACTTGGATACGATAAATACCAGATCATTTCGGGAGAACGCAGGTTCAGGGCCGCCAAAATGGCCGGGCTTGGTGAACTGCCCTGCTACATCCGCGTAGCCAACGACGAGCAGATGCTCGAAATGGCCCTGATTGAAAATACCCATCGCGAAGATCTCAATGCCATCGAAATCGGTATCAGCTATCAGCGCCTCATGGAGGAATGCAGGCTCACACAGGAAGAACTGAGTAAGCGTGTGGGAAAACAGCGCTCCACCATTGCCAATTACATCCGCCTGCTTAAACTGCCCGCCGAGGTGCAGGTGGCCATCCGCGACGGCATCCTCACCATGGGCCATGCCCGTAGCTTCATCAGCCTCGAAAGCCGCGAGGAGCAGCTAAACCTGCTCAGGCAGATTCAGGAGCAGGACCTTTCGGTGAGGGATGTGGAAAGAAAGGTGCGCGAAATCAGCACACCGGCTGCAAAAAAGCCCAGGCCACAACTGCCCGAAAAATACAGGCAGCTTTCCGATGAACTTAGCAGCAATCTGGAAACCCGCGTGGAGCTTAAAAGAAATAATAAAGGAAAAGGCAGCATCGTTATCAACTTTGCATCCGACCACGATATGGAGCGGATTCTTGCCCTGCTCAAAAAGTAGCGGGTCTTTTACCATAGAAGATTTTCATGCACATCACAACCGGCTTTAAGAATTTTTCCCGATACAGTTTTTTGAAACTGAGAGGCTTGTCCGCCTGTTGGCTGGTTACTGTTACTGTATGTGTGGTTAGCTTCGTCATGTTGCCGCAGGTTGGTTACGCTCAGCAAAATGAAATGAAACAGGATTCCATCAAGCCGCATTCGGCAAAGAAAGCCACCATCATGTCGGCCATCCTGCCGGGGCTTGGGCAGGCCTACAATAAAAAATACTGGAAAATTCCCATCATCTATGCAGGTTTCGGAACACTTTATTATTTCATCAGAACCAACGGCCAGGAATACCGTCAATTCAGAGATGCCTACAATGTGGTATTTGAAGGCGATACGGCCCGCTTCGATCAGTACGAGTACATTATAAGGTACGATGCCAACCTCGACCAGCTCCGCGAGGGCCGCGACTATTACCGGCGAAACCTGGAGCTTTCGTGGATTTTTACAGGCGTGCTTTACATCCTGAACATCATTGATGCCAGTGTGGACGGAAATCTTTACAACTTTACCGTGGACGATAATCTAAGCCTGCGGTTCGAGCCCGTAAACGACCGGCTTTTGTTTTCAAACCGCCCGTCACCAGGAGTTACATTAAGATACAGGTTTTGATATGAAAATCGCAATCATCGGATATGGTAAAATGGGTAAAACCGTTGAGAACCTTGCAATCGAAAAGGGCCACACAATTGTGACCATCATTGATTCGCCGGAAGACTGGAACCGCAAATCAGGGCAGCTTGCCGATGCCGACGTTGCCATCGACTTCAGTATGCCTGCCGTGGCCGTTCAGAATATTTTGACCTGTTTTGATGCGAACCTTCCGGTAGTTTCCGGAACCACGGGATGGGATGTTCGTTTGCCGGAAGTGCGCGAAATCTGCAAGCAGAAAAATCAGGCGCTTTTTACAGCGTCTAATTTCAGCATTGGCGTGAATATTTTTTTCAGGCTTAACCGCTTCCTGGGCGAAATGATGGACAAATTCCCGGATTACGAAATTTTCATCGACGAAACGCATCACCTGCAAAAGCTGGATGCTCCCAGCGGAACGGCAAAAACACTGGCTGATAACCTGATACGAATCGTCGGCAGGAAAAACCACTGGAAATTAAATGATGATGCCGGCGGGGATGGCATACGCATCGATGCCCATCGTGAGGCCGATGTAAAAGGAATTCACCAAATCACCTGCGATTCCGAAGAGGACACCATCATGATCAGGCATGAGGCCAAAAGCAGGCAGGGTTTTGCTGCCGGCGCCCTGATGGCTGCCGCCTGGCTGCATGGCAGGAAAGGATTTTTTACCATGGATGATCTTTTTGATGAACTATTATAAAGCATTAACAAATATTAACAAACCAGCGACAAGTGAAAACGGAATATCTCCGTTTCATGTTGATTAAATTGAAAGTAGCATGGGTGTACTTATCACACTAATTCTCATCTTTATTTTCTTCCCGGCATTGATGGTGAAGGTTTTCGAAAAAGCCGGCATCGAGCAGTGGAAGGCTTTTGTTCCGATGTTGAACTATTGGGAATGGAACCGTTTGAACGGCAAACCAATATGGTGGTTTTTGTTGTTGTTCGTGCCGTTTATCAATATCTTCATGGTATTTCTGATGATCGTGGAGACGGCCAAGGCTTTCGGCAAGTTCAGGCTTGTTGATCAGGCGTTGGCGGTGCTTTTTCCTTACGTGTACCTGCTTTACCTCGGAAT
>JBKHBQ010000108.1:0-12063 GCA_046542305.1 Bacteroidales bacterium | reverse complement strand
TGAAAATGTCATAATGAATATTTTTCGTCACCGGAATTTGAAGGACGATGAGATCAATTGTTTAAACATGAACTTTTCTTACAACCGTCATGAGTGATTCTCCATGCATTCTTTTATAGGATTCGGGCCAGATAATCAAAATGCTCACCCTCCAGCACCAACTCGCAACTGAATCCGTGCCTGCCGGCATAATCGGCAAGCAGATCAAAATCCACAAACAGCCAGTTGAAAGCCGCGCCTTTGCGGCGGCCATAGCCGAACCTGTATTCCACCTCCCCGTAATAGCCGCTGTTCAGGTCGATCATCACCGAACCGTCATCCTGCTCGTGCATGTACAGGATATCAGATGAATCTACAAGAATTTGCCCACCGGGCTCTAACAGGGAGGCTGCTTTTATGAAAAAATCATCCAGCCGGTCGAGCGTGCCGCAAATGCCTATGCCATTCATCAGCAACAGCAGGGTGTCGAAGGTTTCGTCTCCAAGATTGAAGAAATCAGCCTGCCGCGCAGCTTTCAGCCCCCGCTGATGCATTGCCTCCACGGCTCCCGCTGAAGTATCCACGGGCAAGACTTCCTTACCTGCGCGTTGTAATTCCAGGCTGTGGCAACCTGCAGCCGCACCCACATCGAGAATCCGGCCACGGCAAAGCTGAAGCGCCTTTTGTTCGATCAGAGGCATTTCATCGTAAGTCCTGAAAAAATATCTGACAGGTATTTCATCCGTTTCGGCAATGGATGAGAATACCTTCAGCTTGCGGTTCGTGGTGCCGGCCAGGTAATCGAGCAGGGCAGTTCCGGTAAGGTCGTTGGATCGATCGGTATTCAATTCGTTTCGTGTTATCCGTTTAACATTAATGGCGAAAATTGTACTTTCGCCAAAAAATTTCGAACCAAAATTAAAGATTTTCATCAGGCATGGTAAACAGGCAACTCATCGATCCGAAAAGCATCGTAGTGGTAGGCGGCAGCAACGACACCACCAAACCCGGGGGCAAAATTCTCAAAAACCTTATCGACAAGGGATACAATGGCAAATTGTACGTGTCGAACCCGAAGGAAACAGAAGTGCAGGGCATCCGTTCTTTCCCGAAGCTCAGTGAGCTTCCGCAGGTGGAACTGGCCATTCTGGCCATTGCCGCAAAATACACGCTGCAGACTATTGAGGAACTGGCTTATATTAAAGGTACCCGGGCTTTCATCATTCTTTCCGCAGGATTCAGCGAGGAAAGTGAAGAAGGAAAAATCCTCGAGCAGAAGATCGTAGAGGTAGTGGATTCGGTGAAAGGTTCGCTTATCGGCCCCAACTGCATCGGGGTACTTACGCCGGCACATGCCAGCGTGTTTACGGAACCTCTTCCCAACCTCAATCCGCAAGGAATAGATTTTATTTCGGGATCGGGCGCCACGGCGGTGTTCATCATGGAATCGGCCATTCCCAAAGGACTTACCTTCAACAGCGTGTTTTCGGTGGGCAACAGCGCCCAGATGGGGGTTGAGGAGGTCCTGGAATATCTTGATGAAACCTTCGATGCAGCCACCAGCTCCCGCGTGAAACTGCTTTACATCGAAAACATCAGCAAACCCAAAAAGCTGCTGAAACACGCCTCTTCGCTGATCCGCAAGGGCTGCCGCATTGCCGCGGTAAAGGCAGGGTCGTCGGAGGCCGGAAGCCGCGCGGCCTCTTCTCATACTGGCGCATTGGCCAGCCCGGATGTGGCCGTGGATGCCCTGTTCCGAAAAGCAGGCATCGTGCGTTGCCACGGACGGGAAGATCTGATTGCCATCGCATCCGTTTTCATGCATCCGCCCCTCCATGGCGAAAACATTGCCATCATCACGCATGCAGGCGGTCCGGCGGTAATGCTTACCGACGCGCTTTCCAACGGCGGACTGAAAGTCCCACACATCAGCGGACCTGAAGCAAAAGCCCTTCTGGCGGAGCTTTTTCCCGGATCGTCGGTAGCCAATCCCATCGATTTTCTAGCCACAGGAACCGCAGAACAGCTCAGCACCATCATCGATTATGTTGAACATAAATTCGACGGGATCGACGGCATGGTGGTGATTTTCGGAACTCCCGGACTGACGCAGGTTTTCGACGCCTATCGCGTACTCGACGAAAAAATGAAATCCTGCAAAAAGCCCATTTATCCGGTGCTTCCCTCGATCATTACGGCCAAAGAAGAAATAGCCGAATTCCTGTCGAAAGGGCGGATCAACTTTCCCGACGAGGCCATTCTGGGAAATGCGCTGTGCCGCGTGTTTAAAACTCCCGGACCGGCTCCGGAAAATACTGATCTGCCTGTAATTGACGGAGCGAAGATCAGGACGATCATCCAAACCAATGCGAATGGATACCTTGCGCCCGCCGATGTTCAGGCATTGCTGGACGCTGCAGGCATTGCACGTGCCGGCGAAGCCGTGGTGATATCGGCTGATGATGCCGCCACAGCCGCCGGAAATCTTGGCTTTCCGGTGGTGATGAAAGTGGTGGGACCCGTGCATAAATCGGATGTAGGCGGTGTAGTCCTTAATGTGAAGGATGAAGGGCAGGTAAGGAAAGAATTCGAACGAATGATCCGTATTCCCGACACCACAGCCATCCTTATTCAGCCCATGCTGTCGGGCAGCGAACTTTTCGCGGGAGCCAAGTACGAGCCCAAATTCGGGCACATGATCCTGTGCGGGATGGGCGGAATTTTCATCGAGGTACTTAAGGATGTAAATGCGGCGCTGGCTCCGCTTTCCAATGATGAAGCCATCGACATGATCCGCAACCTGAAAAGCTACAAAATCATCAGGGGCGTGCGCGGGCAAATGGGCATCGACGAACGGAAATTTGCCGACATCATCGTCAGGCTGTCCGCACTGGTAACAGCAGCACCCGAGATCATGGAACTCGACCTCAACCCGTTGCTTGGCACGCACGAGCAGGTGGTGGCAGTGGATGCAAGAATCCGCATCGAAAAACCCTGAACGAAACGAAAATGTTTAAATTTGTAGCAGTAGTCGCAGCGGCTACTGCTTTTTCAGGTAATACCTCGAGCTATGTTAACCATCATCGCAGTTATTATTTCGATCATCCTGCAGTTTGTGGCGATGATTTTTGCCATCAGCCTGATCAGATTTACCAAATACAATTCGAGTTGGATCCTGCTTTCCATCGGCTTGATGATCATGGCTGTCCGGCGGCTTTTCGATTTTCTGCCCTATGTAAATCATGAACTTTCGCAACAAACCATCACGCTTAACAGTTGGCTCGGCGTACTGGTTTCGCTGCTTTTGGTAGTGGGCGTGTTAAAAATCCGGAAAATTTTCGAAGACCTGAAACGGATGGAAGAGATCAGGCAGGCAGCAGAAAAACGGGTACTCAATGCCGTGATCATGACCGAGGAAAATGAACGCAAGCGCCTGTCAAAAAACCTTCACGACGGACTCGTTCCGCTCCTTTCCTCGGTTAAAATGTCGGTATCCTCCCTGGCCGGTGAAGCCATCGACGGCAAACGAAGGGTAATCTACGAAAATGCCATGCAGGCCATCAACGAATCGATCAACAGCCTGAAGGAAATCTCCAACAACCTAAGCCCCCACGTGCTTAATAACTACGGGTTGAACAGGGCCATACGGAATTTCACCGAAAAAACCGAAAAAACCGGAAAGATCCACATCGAATTCAGAAGCAACCTCAACGATCACCGCTTCGACAGCAATACCGAAATCATCCTCTACCGCACCGTTTGCGAACTCATCACCAATACGATTAAACATGCCGATGCACAAAATATTCTGATCAACCTCGACCTGGAGGACAAGCGACTGAGAATGCTTTACCAGGATGACGGTAAGGGTTTTGAGTTTCAGGATATCGTTGAAGGCCGGACCAGCGGCATGGGGATCAACAACATCCGATCGAGGATTGCTTCTATTAACGGGACTTTCGAAGTGGATAGCTGGCCGGACGAGGGCATCGTGGTAACCATTGATATAAAAACCGAAAATAACGAATAAAGGGCTCCTTCTGAAAGATTCAGAGATCATTGAAGTAAAGGAAGCTATCCGGGCAGTCATGGAAGGTGATAACGTTTTTTACAGAGAATTGCCTATCCAGCGTACCGCCCTGGAAACAAATCACTGACGGCAGATGCCGGTCCCGCTGCATTTGTCAGCCAAAGGTGAAAGCCTCACCTCCTGCACCGGCGTGCCCGGCAACAACGCCAGCATGGATTTGAATGAAGCGTGGATTGAACTGTTGCTCACCGTAAATACCTCGCGGATGTTCCTGCTCTGAAACCATAAATTGATTGGGATCAGGCGATGGTTTCGGCCGAGGTTGGTTCGGAAACAGATTGCAACTTCCGGGATGCAAAACTGCGGCACTTCCTGCATTCGTTGCTCAGCCTGTCGTAGGATTCGCATGAAAACAATTTGGCCGCGGCTTCTTCGATATCTTCCTCGAAAATGGATTTCTCGATGGGACGCACTGAGCGGCGGACTTTTTGTATTATGGCTGAAATCTCGGCTGAACGGGCCTTGTAGATGGGGCAGTTGATCATGGCATCAATCCTTCTAAGCTTCATGATGTTAAATTTTGGTTAGTAATAAACCTGATATTCGATCAAACAGAAGCGCGAATTTAAAACATTCAGGAGGCGAAGTCCAGTAATCCAAATGTTTTTTGGAAAATGAATTTCACATTTTTCTTTGGAAGTCCTGATTTTAGAAGGATTTCGATTGCAAAAAACTTATCAACACCAGGATGTGATATAGACGTATGACCTTTCTGCCATGCATTCTGAATGGCTCACTTTGCGCATAAAAATCCTTTTAATATGTATGAGAAAAAGAAAGGCGTAAGCAGTATTCAACAATGTAACTTACTGAAATTTTGAACGAGATGAAGATTCCCTCCAATTCATCAGGGCGCTACACGGTTACGTTTTCAATCACAACCGAGGAAGATCCGCCGCCGCCATTGCAAAGGCCGGCAACGCCGTACCTGGCATTTTTATGATTCAGCACACTGACAAGGGTGACAAGAATTCTGGCGCCGGTAGTTCCCAGCGGGTGACCGAGCGAAACGCCGCTGCCCCAGATATTCACCTTCGATTTATCCAGTCCCAGATCCTGCATAATGGCCAACGAAACCACGGCAAATGCCTCGTTGATCTCGAAGAAATCGATATCATCGAGCTTAAGCCCTGCTTTTTGTATGGCTTTGGGGATCGCTTTTGAGGGTGCCGTAGTAAACCACTCGGGTGCCTGGGCGGCATCTGCATAGCCAATGATCTTTGCCAGCGGCTTCAGGCCGAGCGATTCCGCCTTGTCCTTCGACATGAGTACGAGTGCGGCAGCGCCGTCGTTGATGGTGGAAGCATTGGCGGCCGTCACTGTACCATCTTTGGTAAATACGGGTTTAAGTGTGGGAATCCTGTCGAAGTTCACGTTTTTGAATTCCTCATCCTCATCCACCACTACCGTTCCCTTCCGGGTTTGAATTTCCACAGGAATAATCTCATTCTTATAATATCCGGCTTCAGTTGCTTTTGCCGAACGCTGATAGGATTCTATGGCAAGCTGGTCCTGCTGCTCGCGCGAAATATTTTTCACCCTGGCCGTATTTTCGGCAGCATTTCCCATGTGGTAATCGTTGTAAACATCCCACAGTCCGTCCTTGATCATGCCGTCAACGAGTTTCCCATGGCCGAGTTTCATTCCTTTGCGAACATTTTCGATGTAATGCGGCACATTCGACATGCTTTCCATGCCGCCGGCCACCACCACGTCGTTATCGCCAAGCATGATGGACTGTGCGCCAAACATCACCGACTTCAACCCTGAGGAGCAAACCTTGTTGACGGTGGTACAGGGAACCGTATCGGGCAGCCCTGCAAAAAGTGCCGCCTGCCGAGCCGGCGCCTGGCCCAGATTGGCCGAAAGCACATTTCCCATAAATACTTCCTGAACATCTTCGGGTTTAATCCCTGCCTTTTTCACCGCACCTTTGATGGCTTCCGCACCGAGTTTGGTGGCTGTGAGAGATGATAAAGCCCCTCCAAAACTTCCGATAGGGGTTCTTACTGCTGAGATCACATAAACTTCTTTCATTGTGTCGTTTCTTTTTTATTTGTTTGGTCAGATTTATCGTCCGGGTTTTTATTGTTTTCTTTGTAAACGTAATTGATCTGCATTGGTTCACGCAACTTTCGCTTTCTCAGCGGCCTGTTCCAGTAAGCATCGGGGTCGTCTTCAGCAGGCAGGTCGTCCTCATCCTCGTATTCCCAACTGTATTTCTTTCGTTGCGGACCTTCATCCCTGAAGAAAAGCGCGAACACCAGCCCGGCAATCAGGCCCATCAGGTGCGACTCCCATGAAATGTTTTTTTCGGGAAACAAATCGGGGAACACCCCCCAAACCATGCTTCCATAAAGGAATGCCACCAGAAAGGTAATCGCCAGCAATCGCCCGTCACGCCTGAATATCCCGCTAAAAAACAGGAAGGAAGCCAGCCCGTAAACCACACCGCTGGCGCCGATATGCCAGGATTCGCGGCCCCAAAACCACACCCATATTCCGGTAACCAGCCAGGTGAACAAAAAAACTTTCCAGGCAATGGGCCGGTACACGTAAAACAAAACTGAACCCAGAACCAGCATTGGAAAGGTGTTGGCGGTAAGGTGTGCCAGATCGCCGTGTACAAAAGGCGAGGTAAGAATCCCTACCAGGCCCTCGGCATGCATGGGTTTAACGCCTAAAAAACTGACGCGGGTCTGAAATATCAACTCGGCAAGCTTTACAATCCACATGATTGCCACTATCATGGCAGGATAGAGCATACTGCTCAGCATTCGGGTCCGCTCGTGGGTTTTCATAACAGCATGATTTATAAAAAGATTCCGGAGTGATCAAACATCAAGCCATGGCTCAAATGCGCACCTTTGTCAGCTTTGGTCAAAAAAAGTGTTAATCCATCGATGTTTCGAAATAATTCCATGTGGCGTGCGTTTGGTCGTTAGTTATTTTCGTTTCGCTAAAAATACGTAAAAAATGAACAAACCAACCCTCACTTCACTTTTCAGTAACATTCAAATTGCATTGCTGGCCTTGTTCATGATCTTTTCCTCACCGGACGCCAATGCGCAGCGCGAAGATCCCAAGGAAACCATTCAAAAATTTGCCACCACCATGCAAATCATAGAATTTGCCTATGTGGACAGCATCGATTCGCCTGAACTGGTAGAAACTGCCATCGTGGAAATGCTCAAGGAACTTGATCCGCATTCGTCCTACATTTCGAAGGAAGAAGTGGAAAGGGTGAATGAACCGCTGGAAGGCAGTTTCGAAGGCATCGGGGTTACCTTTCAGATCTTCAACGACTCCATTCTGGTAGTATCACCCGTACCCGGCGGCCCCTCGGACAAACTCGGCATCCTTGCCGGCGACAAAATCGTGAAAATTAACGGTAAGGAGGCAACCGGCGACAAGATCGACAACCAGTATGTGATCGACCGCCTGCGCGGTGAAAAAGGAACCACGGTGGATGTGTCCATCAAAAGGACCGGAAAGGAAAAACTCATCGAATATACCATTACACGCGATAAAATTCCTTTGAACAGCATTGACGCCACCTATATGGCCGCGCCCAAAATCGGCTACATTAAACTCACCCGTTTTTCGAAAACTTCCGTTGAGGAATTCCACGAGTCGATGGCAGAACTGCGCAAGCAGGGCATGGAAAGCCTGATCCTCGATCTGCGCAGCAATTCGGGAGGCTATTTGAATATTGCCGTGGATTTGAGTGACCAGTTCCTCTCGGATGACAAGCTGATTGTTTACACCGAAGGCATGCGCAGCCCCAGGCAGGAATTTACGGCCACCGGACGCGGAGATTTCGATGAAGGCAAACTGATTGTACTGATCAATGAAGCATCAGCTTCAGCAAGCGAAATTGTGGCTGGAGCCGTTCAGGATTGGGACCGCGGCCTGATCGTCGGCCGGCGCTCGTTTGGAAAAGGACTGGTGCAGCGTCCTTTTAAACTTCCCGACGGTTCGGTAATCCGGCTCACCACGGCACGCTATCATACGCCAACCGGCCGGAGCATCCAAAAGCCATACGACGAAGGGGCGGAGGAATACTACAAGGATTTTATGCATCGCCTCGAAAGCGGTGAATTGGTAAGCGCCGACAGCATCCATTTCCCCGATTCGCTGCAATACTACACCCCCAATGGCAGAATCGTTTACGGCGGCGGCGGTATCATGCCCGATGTATTTATTGCCATAGATTCAACGAGATTCTCCGATTTTTACACAGATCTGGTCAGGAAAGGCGTTTTCAACGATTTCACCATCAGCTACCTTGATAAAAACAGATCGGAATTGCTCGATAAATATCCGGATGTGGAAACCTTTAAAAGCGATTTTGAGGTGAGCGAGAAGGTGTATACGGATTTCCTGAATAAAGCGCAAAGCGAAGGCATATCGCGCAGCGACGAAGAAGAATATTATTATCCCGACAATGACCTTAAGGTGCAGATCAAAGCGCTGATCGCACGCAACCTGTGGGATGTAAATGCATACTTCAGGGTGATAAACGAACTTGACGAAGAGCTGGAAACGGCAGTGGAACTCCTCCAGGAAGGGGATATGTTTACCAACCTCAAACTGGACTAATATACCTAACGCAAAATGGAAAGCCTTGGCCGTAACATGCAGCCAGGGCTTTTTTATGCAAATCCCACCAGAGAGTGAAAACCTTGAATTTATTTATCTTTGGCGAAATTTTGAAAATCAAATAGCATGAAATTACTGGAAAACAAAAAGGCCCTGGTAACGGGAGCAGCACGCGGCATCGGCCGGGCCATTGCCCTGGCATACGCCAATGCAGGTGCCGATGTGGCATTTACCGACCTGAAAATCGATGAGGACGCCGAATCGCTGGTAAAGGAAATCGAAGCCACAGGAAGAAAAGTGAAGGCTTATGCCTCGGATGCCAGTTCATTCGACGATTGCGAAAAGCTGGTGGAAAATGTGTTGACAGATTTTGGCAACATCGACATCCTGGTGAACAATGCCGGCATCACCCGCGACCAGTTGCTGATGCGTATGACCGAAACCGACTGGGACCTGGTGATCCGTGTAAACCTGAAATCGATCTTCAACATGACAAAGGCCATCCAGCGCAGCATGCTCAAGCAGCGCAGCGGAAGCATCATCAACATGAGTTCGGTGGTTGGGCTTTCGGGAAATGCCGGACAGTCGAATTATGCCGCTTCCAAGGCTGGTTTAATTGGCTTCACCAAATCCATCGCCCAGGAGATCGGTTCAAGGGGCGTACGCTGCAACGCCATTGCTCCCGGTTTTATCGAAACCGCCATGACCGATAAACTTTCGGATGAAGTGCGCCAGGACTGGATCAAATCCATCCCGCTGCGCCGCTCCGGAAAACCCGAAGACGTGGCCGATATTGCCATCTTCCTAGCATCCGACCTTTCGTCGTACGTTACCGGCCAGGTTATCAGCGTCGATGGCGGCATGCACATGTAAAACTGTAATAGATCATCCTGAAATAATCTGGAGGGAAATTTGAATATCGTAACCGAATATCCGGGCTGGTTTTTTGCTTTCTGCATACTGCTGGGCGCACTGTTTGCCGGAATCCTCTATTATAAAAACAAAAAAGAGGATTTTTCCAAAAGCACCATGCAGGCGCTTGCCATCTTTCGGTTTCTGGCCGTTACGCTGATCGCATTTCTACTGCTTTCGCCGATGATCAAAACAATTTTCCGCACCTCGGAAAAGCCGCTCATTATTGTTGCACAGGATAACTCAACATCACTGGTGGTGGGCGGGGATTCTTCGTTTTACCTGAACGAATACCGGCAGCAGTTGGATCAGATGATCAGCGATCTGCAACAGGATTATGAGATTCGCACCTTTACCTTCAGCGAAAGTGTGGATGAGATCGGGCAGATCGGTTTCAGCGGCAAGCAAACCGACATCAGCAACGTGTTCGATGAAATGACCACGCGCTATGCCAACCGGAATGTGGGCGCACTGCTCCTGGCCAGCGACGGCTTGTACAACAAAGGCCTCAATCCGGTGTATGCCTCTGCGAGCGTCAACTTTCCGGTTTATACGCTGGCACTTGGCGATACCAGTGTCCGCAAGGACATTTACATTCAAAAAGTCAATTTCAACAGGATTGCGTTTCTTGGCAATAGTTTCCCCATTGAGGTGATTGTAGGCGCCAACATGAGCCGCGGACTGAAAAGCACGCTCACCGTCAGCAGGGGTGGCACGGTGCTGTTTTCGAAAAATCTCGTCTTTGGCAGTGAACAGTATTTCGAAACCGTCAGGTTGCAACTCGATGCGGAAGAAGCCGGAATGCAACGCTACCGGATCCGGCTGGCACCTATCGAAGGGGAGGTAAGCACACAGAACAACCAGCAGGATATTTTTATTGATATCCTGGATTCAAAACAAAAGATCCTGATCCTTGCCGCGGCCCCCCACCCCGATATCTCAGCCTTGAAAACCGCCATCGAAAGCAATTACAATTACGAAGTGACCGATGCCGTAATCGGCGATTTTGCCGGACAACCGGCGGAATACAACCTGGTGATCCTGCATCAGCTTCCGGCGAAAAAAGAAGCGGCGACAACTCAAATCAAAGCAGCCATCGATGATGATGTCCCGCTGTTGTTTGTGGTGGGTGCGCAAAGTTCGCTGCCGCAATTCAACTCGTACCAAACGGGTGTGCAGATCATTACAGAGCAGACCTCATCCAACGAATCGCTGCCTGCGCTCAACGAAGAATTTGCCCTTTTCACCATGAGTGATGAAACGCGGAAATCCATTGATGTTTTCCCGCCATTGCTCGCTCCTTTCGGTGAATTTAAGACTACTAATGCCACCAATGTGCTGTTCTACCAGCAAATCGGCTCGCTGGTCACGGGATATCCGCTGATCGCCTTCAATCAGACCCTGGACAGAAAAACCGGCGTCATTGCAGGTGAAGGGATCTGGAGGTGGCGCCTCACCGGTTTTCAGAAAAACGGAAACCATCTGGCTTTTAACGAGGTGATCACAAAAGTGGTTCAGTTCCTTTCGGTGAAGGTCGACAAAAGTTTCTTTAAGGTGGAAGGAAAAAATAATTTCCTCGAAAACGAGACCGTAGAGTTCGATGCCGAGGTTTATAACCCGAGTTACGAACTGATCAATGAACCGGAAGTGGAGATGACCATCACCAATAGCAGCGGCGTTGATTACCCTTTTACGTTCGGTAAAACGGCGAATGCGTATCATCTTAATGCCGGTGTGCTTCCGGTGGATAATTACACCTGGGAAGCCCGCGTAAGAGTTGGCGACAGGATTTATACGGACGACGGCAGCTTTACGGTTTCGCCGCTCAATGTCGAGGCCGTGAATACCATTGCCGATCACACCCTGCTGTATCAACTTGCGGCGAAGCACCAGGGGGCGATGATCTATCCGGATCAAATGGTGCAGTTTCCTGAAATGCTGCAGCAGCGTGAAGACATCAAAACCATCACCTATTCCGAAAAACGCTACAGCGAACTGGTGAATGTTTTCTGGATTTTTCTGTTGATCCTGGCGCTGCTCACGACCGAATGGTTTATCCGCAAACGCGGCGGAAGTTATTAAGCTTACCTGAAATGACTGCAGAAACACTACTTTACATCATCATCGCGATCATTGTGCTGGATTTTGCTTTTGAGCGGATTCTGGGATACCTCAACACCACCCGCTGGAGCGACCAGCTTCCGAAAGAGCTGAATGACATTTACAATCCGAAGGAATACAAACGAAGCCAGCAATATCTCAGGGCCAATTACAGGTTTGGATTGTTGACCTCCACCATTTCCTTCCTGGCAATGCTGGCGATGATCATTTTCGGTGGCTTTGCCTGGGTTGATGAAATGGTAAGGGATTTCACCACCAATCCGGTGTGGATGGCCGTGCTGTTTTTTGGGATCCTTGGTTTTGCCGCCGACCTGCTTTCCACCCCTTTGGATGTGTATGATACTTTTGTGATCGAGGAA